>JABEUL010000336.1 GCA_013044465.1 Acidimicrobiales bacterium | reverse complement strand
GAACCCTGGTGTGAATAAATAAAGTGATATTGCCATCACTTCCAGCTAGTTTTTGAAACAGTGAGGTCACTACCGTTACCCTGTAGCCCACACCATTCACATCGATGATCACAGTTGCATTGTCATCTAAAAAGCCAATCGCTTTGCCATTCAATGAGCCAATCACGGAGCTTCTCCCATTTTTTGTCCAACCATTACATCCACTAACTGGTTCTTTTGGTGATTTTGGCACTCAAGAGACTTGTCGATTGCTTTTCTCAGGCCACAAGTTGATAAATGGCAAAGTGCTAAGGCAAGCGCATCTGAAACATCAGGAGGACCGCTAATAACATCTAGGCCCACCAGTTTGGCAACCATCTGTCTTACTTGTTCCTTTGTGGCCGCCCCGTAACCAACAGTAGCTTGCTTGACTTCATTTGAGCTGTACTGAATAACCTCGACTCCCAAGTTAGCTGCCGCCACAAGTGCTAATCCGCTTGCTTGACCAACTGACATGGCAGTCTTGGCATTGACTTGGAAGATTACCCGCTCAACTACTACTACCTCAGGTTTATACTCCATCATCAACCGGGACAAACCCTTGTAAAGCTCAGCTAACCTGATTGGAAGATCAAGATCTTTAGAGGTTGTAATAACTCCGGCTGCCACGGCTTTCCACCTAGGACCCTTTAGCTCCTTGGAGTCATCGACAAATCCATATCCGCAGCGTGATAGACCAGGATCAATACCTAGTGTGAACATGTGTTCGATAATACACTAAATTTCAATCTGCGAGGTGGATGCTAAATCACGCACATCTTGACAAATAATATACAAAGTATATACTTTGTAGTATGAAGACAGTAATAAGCATAAAGCTCGATAAAGAGGTCAAAGACGCGGCACAAGAGATAGCGAAAAGTACCGGTCTCACCTTGAGTGCTTTGGTGAACTCTTACCTCCGTCATATTGCTGTTACCCGACGAATCGAACTCTTTGCTCCTGAACCAATGACTCCTCAACTTGAAAAGCTCATCGAGGAAGTTGAAATTGAACTGAAATCCGGACTGGCAAGCAAGGGATTTGACTCGGTAGATGAGTTAATGGACGACTTAAAGAGTTAGCCATTTTGCAACTCAAATACCTCCCAAGGTTCAAAAAGCAATATAAAAAACTTCCAAAACAATTCCAAGAGCAACTTGAAGTCCGGCTGAAGTTGTTTTTGGAGGATCCAACTGATCCCAGGCTTCGCGTGCACCCTTTAAATGGCAAATACAAAGGATACTGGAGTCTAAATATTAACGGAGACTTAAGAGCAATTTATCTGGCAGATGGAAATTCGATAATTGTCTTTGCTTTGATCGGAACCCACAGTCAATTATACGGGAACTAGTCGCGAGTCATTCCAATTGCGCGCTAGTTGGGCTTGTACTGTGAAATTAACCTGAACATATCCTCTTGATTCTCAGCCAACCTAATTGGAAGATCGAGTTCAGGCGAAGTAGTAATAACTCCGGCGGCAATGGCTTTCCAACTGGGACCCTTTAGTTCCTTGGAGTCATCGACAAATCCATATCCGCTGCGTGATTGATCAGGATCAATACCTATTGTGAACAGGCGTTCGATAATGAACTTAATTTCAATCCCCAAAGTGGGTAGCTAGTCCGAAGAGAGTGCCTCGATGATCTCTGAGGGAATATCGCTGTTGTCGTAGACATTTTGGGCATCATCATGCTCTTCTAGGGCGTCGAGGAGTTTAAGCACCTTCTTGACCTCTCCTTCGTCATTTAAAGTGATGCTCTGGTTGGCCACCATGGCCAGATCCGCTGATATCACTGTCCAGTCCGAATTTTCAATGGCGCTACGTAGATTGGCAAGATCAGTTGGCGGACTAAGAGCGAGCCATTCATTTTCTTGACTGGAGAGATCTTCACATCCTGAATCAATCAGCTCACCAAGAATTGTCTCCTCATCGGCATCTGACTTGAACCTAATGACAGCTTTTCGATCGAACTGCCACGAAACACTGCCCGGTTCTGCCATTGAGCCACCGTTTCTAGAAAATAGGCTCCTAATCTCAGATCCCGTCCGATTCCTATTATCACTTAGGCACTCCACTATTACTGCTACCCCACTTGGCCCATAACCTTCATAGTTGATAGATTCATAGCGCACGCCTTCTAACTCACCAATACCGCGCTTTATTGCTCGCTCAATCGTGTCAGCAGGAACTGAATTGTCCCTAGCTTTACTGACAGCTGTGCGCAGCGTGGCATTGCTCGTGGTGTCATTTCCGCCTTCTCGGGCAGCAACTTCTATCTGGCGAATAAGTTTGGCAAATAACTTTGCCCTTGCCTTATCTTGAGCACCTTTACGATACTTTGTCGTAGCCCATTTTGAGTGGCCGGACAATTAAACCTCCTCGATCATTGAGATAAAAAGCTCATGCACTCTTAAATCATCTGTAAGTTCTGGGTGAAACGTCGCCCCTAAAATTCTTCCCTGTCTAATTAGAACAGGAGACTCATCTTTAATCACTTTTCCCAACACTTCAACCTTATCGCCAAGACTAACAACTGCGGGAGCCCGAATGAAAACACCTGGATAATTCGGTGGTGAAGTGCCATCTAACGCAATTGGCGCTTCAAAAGAATCGAGTTGCCTGCCATAGCCATTTCTTTTTACCGAAACTTCAAATACTTCGAAAGATTTTTGATCCCTTCTGCCATCAATAATTTCTTTTGACAACATAATCAAACCCGCACAAGTTCCAAATATTGGCATTCTACCTGCAATTTTCTCACCAATAACATCGAACATTCCGCCAAGTTCGACTAAAAGCGAAAGGGTAGTTGACTCGCCCCCCGGAATAATTAAACCGTCAATTGACTCCAGATCAGATGGAACTTTAACTTCTTTAGACTTTACTCCGACGAGATCAAGTGCCCTTCTATGCTCTATTACATCGCCTTGGAGTGCCAATACTCCGACGACAATATTTCCAAAAAATCTATGTTTTTCTCTCATTCAACGACTGATCATTAAAAGAAAAACTACCAACCCCGATTGGCAAGCTTGGTTTCAACTTCACTAGCGCTAATTCCAACCATGGGCTCACCTAAATTCTTGCTGACTTTGGCTACAAGAGCTGGATCATCAAAGTGCGCAGTAGCTTCCACAATCGCCCTTGCTCGGGTTGCGGGATCTCCACTTTTAAATATTCCAGAACCCACAAATACGGCCTCAGCGCCTAATTGCATCACCAACGAAGCATCCGCCGGAGTAGCAATGCCACCAGCGCAGAATAATGGTACGGGCAGTTTCCCGAGTTCTCTAACTTCTTGGACCAATTCGACGGGTGCTCCCAGCACCTTGGCGTAGTTTGCTATCTCTTCAATAGGAGCAGATGATACGGCATGGATCTCTCGTAAAATTGACCTTAAGTGACGGACAGCTTCTATGACGTCTCCAGTTCCAGCCTCACCTTTGGATCTAATCATTACGGCCCCTTCGCCAATCCTTCTCAGTGCTTCACCCAAATTGGTAGCTCCGCAAACAAAGGGAACTTTAAAAGGCCACTTGTCAATGTGAAAGGCTTCATCGGCAGGCGTGAGGACTTCACTCTCATCAATGAAATCGACTTCTAGAGCTTCTAATACCTGTGCTTCAGCAAAATGGCCGATTCTTGCCTTTGCCATGACCGGAATAGTTACTGAAGCTTGAATTTCTTCAATTAAAGCAGGATCGCTCATTCTGGCAACCCCACCGTCTCTTCTGATATCAGCTGGAACCCTCTCAAGTGCCATAACTGCCACTGCACCAGCCGCTTCGGCAATCTTGGCATGCTCAGCGTTGACAACATCCATTATGACGCCACCTCGAAGCATCTCAGCTAATCCGCGCTTTAATCTGATGGAACCTTGCGCTCTACTGGGAGTGTAGGAAGGTTCTTTATCTGGATGAGTGTTAGTTATCTCACTTGATGCCATGTAATAACTTTAGTGCCAACAAGGCAATACCATTTCAAACTAGCGTTTATATCCACTCGAACTCCCAGATTCTCCTGAGAAATGAATCCTCAAGTCCCCTATAGCTTTGCTGGAAAGTCACTTGGGATATTGAGGGGCAATGAAAACTGCCACATGCATAATGCTCTTAATGGCATTTGACTAGGTTATGGCCAAGAAAGCAAACTAAGTGAGATTTCTAGATGAGTATATGAATCCAGAGCGTGGCATCGGGATATTCAAAGAAAATTACTGAAATTTCAAAGCTAAGAATACTTAGATGAGCCAGTGGCCGCGCTGTACCTGCATTTGAAGCAAGGAACTAGGCGGCTGAGTAACAATATAATATTCCAGATTTTCGAAGTCGCGGTTACTCGCCAGCTTTTTCCAGTTATGAAAATTCACTGGCAATTTGTAGTCCATCTTGGCTTGCAACATTGATAATATATTTGCCCATTCCTGGAGTAGCAAATCTAAGATACTGCCCATCGACAAATATAGTACCGTCCTTAATAAGACTGTCTCTCATTACTGAAAGCTGTTTGGGAGTAACACCTAGTAGGTCAGCTATAGATTTGCCCGTTGCTGATTCCTTTTTTTCGATTAAAGTCGCTGCGGCACGAAGGTATTCACGTTTCTTCGAATTGCTTTGTTGCCACCTTCCGGCAAACAAACCTCCAGTGAGCAATTCATCGCTGTGAGGCAATGACCTCTTTACCGCAGCTAAAGATATTTTGTCTTGCTTATCGGATTGTAACCACGCTCCATGTCCGTAAAGTTGGACAGTATATGGATATCCCCTGAAACCCGAGCTAAATGGTCAGCTTCGTCAGGTTCAAATGGTCTTTTGAAATCTATTGCAGGTTTCTCTAATGCAAGCAGGGCATCTGCCTTAGACAACAACCCAATTTCATGCCATGTAGATCGCTCAAGAAAAGTTGCAATGCGACCTTTATCTCTCAAACTTGGAAGCCCAGCCGCAATTACAATAATTGGCAGATCGTTTTCTGCTAGATTTTGAAGAGACGCTGCTAACGAGGCAAACTCTTTCGCATCAACTAGCTGCAATTCATCAAAGGTCAATACAATGCCGCTATCGATTAAGTTCGCACATTTAACTACGTCTAAGATAGTCTTCTCAATTATAAGAGTTGGGTCGATCTCAGCAGCAATGTTCGGCGTTAGGTGAACCTCTCCCTTAATTCCGCCAAATTGCGCCCCAAGGATAGATGCGCTAACTTGAACCTTTTTTGTTTTGGATTCAGGCTAAATAATGCCGTCACTTCATTAGCTGCTCTGATCAGTTTTGGTGTGAATGGTTGATTTTCCTTAATCTATATATGCGGCCGCGGCCACCCGTATTGCGTTGACACACGATCAGCTATCTCCGCCATCAGCACAGTTTTGCCGACGCCACGAGGGCCAAAGAGAAAAATGGGCGCGGCCGTCCTATGATCGACTACCGCTGTCAATGTAGCGTCATTTGCATTTGCACTTACAAATACCGAATCACGGCAGGCAAATGTGAGAGGAATTTGGTTGAATCCTGGCCTAAAAGGACTTCTCATTTGGGAATTTTGGCTCACGCTATTTAGTTTATAAATGTCTAAGTTTGTCTAAGCTGTCTAAGTTTGTCTAAACTCGGTCAAGTCGAAGTGCATCCTCGCTCGTAATCCTTTGGGTCTTTTTCCTGTAAAACGCATATAATCTTGGAAGGAAATGCAATTTCCTGTGGTTATATGAAAGGGTTTTGCGTGATTCTCTGGCAATTTAGAGCGACGTCAAATGAATTTTTTGGACCAACTTTTAGGAATAACATTTTTCCACCATGGGCAAAAAACTGCCTCAATTAGAAATCTGAAAGGATCTCTACTCTCTCGTCGATGGAAACCATCTGCTCGACTGCCATGGTTCCTTCATTTTGGAGCGGGAAGAGCCATAATTTTCTAAATGGCTCTATTTGAGGTAGTTCACTGTGGTCGCTAGAGTCACCACTTAAAAGGTCTATGAGGGCAGGCGGATACCTAGTGAGTCCAATTGCATATAAATCTGCGCTAATTGGAGCTAGGGGATCATTGAAGCTACCCTGTAATTTACGTAAAGGAGGGAAAAACGACGACAGCTTAAACATTGCCATCTCAACCCCACCCAAATGGCCGACCTGGGATCTCAAGACGCCGATCTCGTGACCCAAAAGCGCTTCCATTTTCATACGATCTAACGTATTGACCGCTCCTTTGGTCAGGATAAATGCTCGCCCCTTTTTGTCTTCAATTGCCAAGGAGTTTACCGATGGAAAGTCAATAACATATATTTCACAGTCGCTTATCCCGTCTTGGATGCAGAGCCTTTCAATGATATTGAATACCCTTTCGATTTTCTCTTTTGATATTCCCATCACCTCAGCATCTTTAAGAAGCATCATCTTGCTCCCAAAAAGATCCAAGGCCAATTTAGTTCCAGAGCTATTAACGAAGCGAATTATCAAAATATTTGAAACTACCAAAAACACCACCGCTACTGCAATGGCACCAATTATGCGACCGACTAACCAACCAACAATTACACCTAATATGGCTGCCCAAAGTGAAACAAAACCCTCTGCGACCAAAACATTACTTTTGATCCGCTTTTCTCTTTTTTGAACGTCTAGGAACCACGCTGAATCTAACCCACGCTTGGGTAACGAATCTCTTGTTCTTTCATTGTTAACTGACAAAGGATAAACCGCCTGTCTTAAAATTCATCTCACTCAAATCTGTCTTCATACCATTTTGCCAGTTCCATTATCCCAAATTGTTGGGCTCTGCGTGTGCAATTCGCCTTTAATTCAAGCCTTTTTGCCTCATTTACCAAGTATTGCACCATGACTCTTCCTAAGTCTTTAGGGTCATTTGGTTTAAACAAAGCCTCAGGATAGTCCATAACTTCTCTGTAGCCAGGGATATCTGAACAAATTACTGGTGTTGAACATGCCATAGCTTCAATCAAAACAAGTCCAAATGACTCGCCTCCAAGAGATGGTGCCACGAGCAGTTTGGCTCCTTTAAGCACAGTAATCAAATCGTCCATGGGAAGCATCCCTATAAATTTGATTCCTTTGACTTTTCCAAATTGCTCCTCAAGGTCTTTTGTCAAGGGACCTAGTCCGCTGATCCAGAGCTCGGGAAGTGAAATTTCGGGATTTCCAAGTAGTTCCAAATATGATTCAATGAGAATCTGAAGACCCTTTCTTTTTTCATGTCTTCCGATAAATAAGACATACTCGCTTCCGGGTGAAAAATCTGGTCTTTTACTAATTGAATCAGGTATCTCACCTCCAATGCGGCCAAATCTTTCTAAGTCCACACCATTGAATGCCACTTGAGCTTCAACTCCTGCAATTTCAAAAATAGTTTCTTTTGCAGACTCGCTAACCGCGGCTAACAGATGCGATTCTTTTAAGAAATGTCCAAAGAGTCTTCCTTCTACTTTGTAAAGCGGATCTACCCCCATACGATGAAAAGTGCATACCTTTTTTTTAGACTTTGCCATGAGAAGCGATTCAAGTGGAGGGCCTGGTACAAGGGGTTCATGAATATGTGTGACATCAGATTTGAGCGAGACAAGCTCATAAAATGCTTTAACCATCGAGGAAGGATGTAGTCCAATTGGAGCTACTGATCCGTTCGATTTGAAACTAATACTTGGCCCAAGGTGAACATAGCTAATCTCACCGGCATCTGGGCTCTCAGTTATTAAAAGATCTTCTTCAATACCTTCGATGTTAGAAAGCCGACGCTTGGAAATGCCCCAGATTCTCACTCCATGGCCAAGTTTCGCATAAGCCTTAGCCAAGAGGACAACTTGACGCTGCACACCGCCTGGAACGTCAAAGCTATATGGGCAAACTAGATCTATTAACAAAGTCAGGCCTATTCACTGATCTCTTTTTTGGCCGCTTTTTGCTTATACATCTGATTGTCCGCACCTCTTAAAAGATCTAAGGCTGTCACTTTTGAATGAGGCTCTCGTAGGGCATATCCCAAACTCGCCCTGATGTGCACTACGCCTTCCTCTGTAGCTATTGAATCCTTGAGGCTTGACTCAAGGCGTCCATAGAGAGTTTTCACTTCAATATGTGGTGTATCAAGCGCACAAATAACCACGAATTCGTCTCCTCCGATGCGAGCTACTGTGTCTTTTGGTCTAGTTGCTTGCCTCAGCCGTCTCGCCACGTGACGTAAAACTTCATCTCCGACTTGGTGTCCATATGAATCATTGATAGCTTTAAAACCATCTAAATCAACCATGAAGACTGCCAGTGTAGTGCCATTTACTTCACTTTCTGACACAGCATCTGCCAGTTCATCATCAAATTTGAGACGATTGGCCACACCTGTAAGTGGATCGCGCATGGCTAAATCAGCCAACTCTCGCTCAACTCTTTTTTGTTCAGTCACATCATGCATGGCAACTACAGCACCGATTAAGTTGCCATTAGAATCATGCAGGGATTGAGCGGTGGCCAAGATCTCTCGCTTGGGATGTGGCGGATGATCAATAATTAAAGATTCATTCCTAATGTGTTCACCCTCAAGTGCTCTCAGCAAAGGGTTCTCTTTTGGAGAAAGTCGAGTTCCATCAGGAAGTTCTAGATCTGATCCGGTTGGGACTTTACCAATTAACTTGGATGTATCGGAAATGCCGTGAAACCTCGCCGAGGCCGGATTAAACACTGTAAAGTGCCCATGCTCATCGACTGCAATTATTCCCTCTTGCAGATTATCCAAAAGGACCCGCAAGAACTCCCGTTCTGCAGCTAGATCCTCAAGAGCCCTTGCGAGTTTCTCCTGGCTTTGATGTTGCCATGTGACATTTCGCATGCTCACAACAACTTGGTGGCCCGCTTCATCCAAATTAGCTGGCAATCCTTCTCGGTTTTGTCGAAGGGAACTGGTATTAACCCTAAGCCAAATCGGCTCTGCCCCAGGCAGTGTCAAGCCAAGTAAGACGTCGGTTCTGGTCTTTCCATCACTCAGAGTTTTTAAGATTGGATGGTCTTCTAATTTTACAAGGCCCCCGTCTTCATCTTTAACCTCGCCCCCTTGCTCAACAAAAGATTTGATCAAATCCCTATAATTGTGGCCATAAACAGATTCTCTAGTTGAACCCAGTAAAGTGTACGCCGCTCGGTTCGCAATAGTGACCACTCCTTGGCCATTTAGCAACATGACTCCTTCAGGAACTGACTCTAAAATAAGTTCAAATATGTCAGGATTATTACTCACTTATATAACCAAATCTAGTCACGAAATTGAATCACTCGGCCAGTTAGGTTGAAAGAGGTGCCATTCACTTGGAGCTCTACTTATCAGTCCCTCTAGCTCTTTTGCAATTACCTGAGTTAGCCTATTTACCTCATCTCGTAATTTTGCACCGAAATTTATCTCGATTGGATCATTTACAACTGCCAAATATCCTGTCTCTCCCCCGGCTTGGCCGGTATAGATTCCTGCCGTGACAAGCCTTGCCTTGCATCTATATGCAAGCATCGCAGGTCCAGGTGGCAGAGTAGTTTTTTCCCCAAAGAACTCAACTTCAATTCCACCGCCTTGAATGTCGCGATCACACAACAAGCCAACAACGCCAGCCTCTTTCAAATGTTTGGCCAAAATAGTTCCAGTGTCTTTGGCAAGGGGAAGAATTTTCAGTCCTAGAAGCTCCCGTTGTTCAACAAAAAATTCAAAAAGACCTTCTGTCTCCAACACCTCAGCTACTGTCCACATGGGATAGCCTTTTCTGGCCAACCACGCTCCCCCTACTTCCCAATTACCCAAATGTGCGAGGGCAACTACCACACCTTGTCCACTGTCAACTGCCTCTGTAATGTTGGAAAACCCCTCGCAAACTAGTGCTCTTTCGAGTTTGTCTGCCGGCCATGTTAGGACCTGTGCTCCTTCGATCCAGTATTTGGCATACGATGCAAATGCTTCTTTGACGTACTTTTCAACTTCTTTTTCACCTGCACTCTCGCCTAGAACACGGCGCATATGCTTGGCAACAATATCGTGCTTAGAGGGCAAAAAATCTGGGGCTAACTTTCCTAGGTTGTAAACGCCTTTGGAAAGAATATTATTTGGAAGTTTACGAATTAACTTGGCACCATAGACGTACCCATTTCTCACCATTGAAGGCGGAATTTTAGCCATTAGAACTACCCGTGAATTATCAGTGTGTCGACTGGTCTCTGGATCCTGGGCGGTTGGCCCTCAATCGCTCCCACACTTTGGGAGTTCCTTGAAGTGATCTTTCTGATTCACGAATGAGCTTTCGTCTAGCTTTTGGACCGGTATCGCCCCTTAGCTCACGACTTAACCTGGTTTTTTGCGCCCGTTCAATACGATAGCGTTCTAGGGCTCCATGAAAGATTGGTTCTCTCTCGCTCCTATCTTGCACTCTGGCCTCACGCTTTTCCTTGGCCAAATCTATCCACTGTGACAACTTTGATTCAGCTTCATCAAGCTTTGCAGCCTGTCCCCAGACTTTGATGAAACGCTGAATTACAGTGACCATTGTCAGAATAAAGAGTCCCCAAAGAATTGGAATCAAGAACTTGCCGTTGAATGATAGCGATACGCCAAGCACTATTAAACGCTCAGCCCTCTCCATCAATCCACCCTTGCCTGACATGCCTAGCGATTCAGCTTTGGCTCTTTGATAAGAAACCAGATAGCCAGCTCCTAATACTGCAATTGGCAGTATTGCTTCATGAGGATGTTTGGTGGAGATGAGATACCAAGCAACCCCGCCAAACAATAGAGTGTCTACAACCCGGTCGGCAACCGAATCAATAAAGGCACCACGAACCGAGTGCACTCCGACCGCACGTGCTATTGCTCCATCTACAAAATCAGTTAACCCTGAAACTGTAAGAAAAACAATCCCAAGCCATAGAAACCCTCGACCGATTAGATACGCGCTTATACCTGCGAGAATCACACCCACTAAAGTCACCTGGTTAGGTGTAATCCCAAGTGCGTGAAATGCTCTCCCTATTGGGTTCTTTCGGCGAGATTTACCTGCTGTCCCCCGGCTTGATTGGCTACCAACGTGGCGCCTTCCATCGATCACCCCACAATCTTACCAGCATTCCCCTGCCAATGCTATCTAATGTTTGCACTAAAAAATGGGCTTAAAATGCCCTAGCTATGCTGGGAATTTAGATTTTCAAATGCGTTTGCAATCTTTAATCTAGTAGTTTGTAGATCTTCAGAAATTACCCTCAATTCCCCGATTGAGGTTATAAAACCCGTGTCACCACCGTATCTGGGCATGACATGAATGTGTAGATGGCTTGGGATTCCAGCGCCTCCTGCTTGACCTAGATTTGCCCCCATATTCATGCCGTCAGGCTCATACACGTTGCCCAATACATTTATTGATCTCTCAGTAAAAGACCAAAGCTCTAGCTTCTCTGCTTCGCCCAAGTCATCAAAAATTGGCACGTGAGACTTTGGAACAATCATCAAATGCCCCGAAACGTATGGGTAAAGATTTAACATCACCACTACGTGATCGCCCCTAGCTACAACAAGTGCTTCCTCGTCACTACCTGAGGCGATATTTTGACAAAGTGCACACTCTTTTTCCTCAGGCTTCTTAACTGCCTCAACCCACTTTGATCGCCACGGCGCAAAAATATGCTCCACCCTTATTTATTACCTAGTTCGATATGCCAAAAGCAGAGAAAAAACTTATTCACCTGCAAGAGCGTACCGATCTATCTCAGATTTAATCCTTGCAATGATCTCTCCAGATCCAACACCGCGTTCTGGATCATTGGTTCCGCGCAAATTTACGCCAACTGTCTTGGCCTCAACATCTTGATCCCCTACTACTAAAATATAAGGCAGTTTCTCCAATTTGGCCTTGCGCACTCTTGCGCCTAGTGGCTCATTGGCCTCTTCCATGTCAAAGGAGAGACCTTCGGCTTTGGCCTTTGCCACTATTTCCATGGCGTAGTCTTCATGGTCGTTTCTCACCGGGAGGACTCTTGCATGAGTTGGACAAAGCCAAGTTGGCATTGCGCCTGCGAAGTGTTCGAGCAAAATTGCATAAAATCGCTCTACTGAACCGAAGAGGACTCGGTGGACCATATATGGCTGGTGACGTTCATTGTCCTTTCCAATGAATTCAAGGTCGAAAAGTTTGGGCATTTGTAGATCGACTTGCATCGTCGATACTTGCCATTTTCTCCCTATGGCATCTTTTAGATGCACATCGATCTTTGGTGCGTAAAATGCCCCGTCACCTTCAGAGACAACGTAGTCAATTCCAGCACTTATAAGGGCATCCCTTAGAGCCTCGGTTGCTAATTCCCAATCTTTTGGATCACCGACATATTTCTCGGGCCTAGTTGAAAGTTCAGCTTGAAAGTCTTTCAGGCCAAAAGTCGCAAGAGTTTTTAGGATAAATTTCAAAATGGATGCTAACTCTTGGGGGAGTTGATCTGGGGCACAGAAAATATGAGAATCATCTTGAGTGAGAGCCCTTACTCGTGCTAATCCGTGTAATACACCAGATCTTTCGTATCGATAAACAGTCCCAAGTTCATAGAGCCTAAGTGGAAGCTCTCTGTATGATCTAAGTCTGTCTTTATAGATGAGAACATGCATTGGACAGTTCATTGGCTTTAAGTAATACGTCGAACCATCCAACTCCATCCCCGGGTACATCCCCTCTTTATACCAACCTAAGTGACCCGAAATTGCGAATAGATCACTTTTGGCAGTATGGGGGGTCCAGACAGGTTCGTAACCATTTTCCAGGTGCTCCCGCCTAGAAAAGTCCTCTAGGAGCATCCGAATCTTTGCACCCTTAGGGTGAAATACTGCTAGCCCACTCCCAATCTCGGGTGGGAAGTGGAAGAGATCCATCTCAACTCCAAGACGTCTATGATCCCGCTTTTCAGCCTCTTCTAAGCGATACAAGTGTTCATCAAGAAGTGCCTTACTTTCCCAGGCAGTCCCATAAACCCTCTGGAGGGAAGGATTGGCTTCGCTTCCACGCCAATAAGATCCCGCAACCCTGAGAAGCTTAAAAGCTGGGATGTGTCCCGTAGAGGGCACGTGGGGCCCTCGGCAGAGATCTACGAAGCCATCTCCATTTTTATAAAGACTGACTGAGTTTCCCTTTTCGACCTCCTCTAGGAACTCTCCGGTTGCCCCGGCTTGCTCGACAGCATCAATTATCTCAAGTTTAAATGGCTGGTCGCCAAATACTTCTTTTGCCTGCTCAATATTAATTTCCTGCCTTACAAAACTCTGGTTCTCTTTGATGATTTTCTTCATCTCTTTTTCAATTTGGACCAGATCTTCTTCTTTAAATCTTTGATCATTAGGAAGCTTAAAGTCATAATAAAAACCATCTGCGATCGAAGGGCCAATTGCAAGCTGGGTGCCAGGCCAAAGTCTCATTACGGCCTGGGCCATTATGTGAGCAGTTGAGTGGCGCAGAACTCCTCTCCACTCTTCGAGCGACTGTTGCCCATCTCCTTCGGGACCACTTATGGTTCCAATGGGAGATGGTTTTACTTCCTCCATTTATATAATCTCTTTCTCAGGTAGTAACGGGAATGCCTAATAGTTCTAATGTCTTAGAAACGCCTTTAGAAGACTTAGCTTCTTGATCCAGAATATCTATTATTGAAGGGGTGTCGAGATTGTCATCCAATCTTTCCCTAACTTCATTTATTCCTGCCTCGCCATTTCCTAGACTTGCATACCTAGCGTAACGATCTGCAGCTTGATCCATTAACAAGTCATTCCACTCCCATGACTCAGCATAGTGATGCGACAAGAGGGCAAGCCTAATTGCTCCAGGTGCATAATTTTTCAACAAATCATGTATGAAAACCAGATTCCCCAACGACTTAGACATCTTCTCACCCCGGTATTTCACCATCCCCACATGAACCCAGCGCCTAGAAAACACTGTTCCCATAACAGCTTCAGCCTGTGCTCTTTCACATTCATGATGCGGAAACAAAAGATCTGATCCTCCGCCATGAATATCGAGAGTCTCCCCGCCATGTTCTCTCAGAGAAAGTGCCACACACTCAACGTGCCATCCAGGTCTTCCAGGTCCCCAGCGGGACTGCCAAACTGGCTCATCAGCTTGTGAAGGCTGCCAAAGAACTACATCTAATGGATTTCTCTTGGCCGGATCTTCCGGGTTTCCTCCTCGCTCTTTTGTAATAGCTAGCATTTCAGTTTCACTTAAATGACTAAGAGAACCAAAATCTGCCACAGAATGGACATCGAAATAAACCGCCACATTTGATTGATAGGCGAGTTTAGAATCTAAAAGCGAGCCGATGTGTCTCAAGATGTCAGGAATTGCAGATGTGGCTCTTGGTTCACTCCATGCGGGAAGCAAATTAAGCGCCTTCATTGAAGTATCAAACAGGGCAATCTGCTCAGCTGCCAGATCAAGATAGTTAACTCCCATCTCTCGTGCTTTTTTCAATAAATCGTCATCTACATCGGTGATGTTTCTCACGCACCTGGTTTCATGGCCCAAATCTCTTAACCGGCGCTGCAGCACATCATAGAGGACATAGACTGCGCCATGTCCAATGTGGGCAGCGTCATAGGGCGTGATTCCGCAGGTATAGAGAGTCACAATTGGACCAGGATCTAATTCAATTACTCCCTGAGCACAAGAATCGTAAAGTTTCATAGATTAGATCCTATTGAGTCCAAACCAGTGAATTTAATCGATACATGGCCCTTGTTCTTGATCGAAGCAGAAACGAGTACTGCCGTGAAGCTCTCTACCGCAAGGCCCTGTGAGAGAGATCCCACGTAAATTGCCCGAAGCCCACTAATGGAATTTACAATATTGGCAGTGTCTAAAACAGCTTCTTTGTTATCTCCAAAGACCGCCACGTCCTCGCTCAACTCATGAGCTAAATCATTTAAATTGGCAGCAGGTAGGTGATGAAATGCTCCGATTACCAAAGATTTAGGCAGTACTCTCTGGATTTCTAAGGCCATGGATCCTCGGCCTGGAATTAATGGCTCAAGTTCTCCCAAAGTCTTCATAAGGGCATTCACCATTGAAACTACCTTTTTCCCTTCTAGATTTGCCTTTAGTGGTTTGAGAGTTTCTATAGTCGCGTCCCAAGGAGTTGCGACAATGACAGTTTCACACTTCGAAGCCTCGGCATTATCTGATCCAGAAATGGCAATATTTTGGTCTAAATTGCCTTCTTTGAGGTTTTTCACACAATCTGCCCCCCTTTTTTCATCCCTAGAACCAACGACAACTTCATGGCCTGAAACTCCTAGTCGGAGCGCCATTCCGAGCCCAGCGGGCCCTGTTCCTCCGATTATTCCAATGCATTTTTTTCCCAACATGTTTTTAGCCTTTCATTTGTCGAACTACGCTCTGCCAATGGGAATTATTAGTGGCAAACGAATTTTAGTAACAGGAGTCCTCACGGATGCGTCTTTGGCATATTCAATTGCTGAACTTGCTTTGAAAGAGGGTGCCGAAGTTGTCCTATCTGGTGCGGGAAGAGGTCTTTCCCTCACCCAAAGAATGGCCAGGCGACTCGATCCATCCATTGAGGTCATTGAAATTGATGTTTCTAGGCCCGAAACAGCACAAAGCGCTCTCACAACCCTAAAGGATAGATGGAATAGCTTAGATGGGCTGGTTCATGCAATAGGTTATGCTCCCGAAGCATGCCTAGGCCATGGCATAATGGCTGCTGATTGGTCAGATGTTGCAACCGCAATTGAGATATCAGCATTTTCATTAAAACTTTTGGCCAAAACTTTCCACCCACTCCTCAGGGAGTCAGCTTCGCCCTCCATCGTCGGTTTAGATTTCGATGCAGCGGTGGCCTGGCCGACTTATGACTGGATGGGAGTGACAAAGGCAGCTTTTGAATCACTATCGCGTTATTTGGCCAGGGATCTCGGAGCAGATGGAATTCGAGTCAATCTCATAGCGGCTGGACCAATTAGGACTGTGGCAGCCAAATCAATTCCAAAATTTGAAAGATTTGAACAAGCTTGGGCAGAAAGAGCACCTCTTGGTTGGGATGTCAACGATGCTTCTTTGGTGGCTCGTTCTGTAATTGCGCTTCTCAGTGATTGGTTCCCACTGACCACCGGAGAGATAATTCATGCCGACGGCGGCTTTCACGCTGTTGGGGCATAGTGGCAAATGAAAATTGATCTTAATGAGTGCACCCTAACGAACTCATTGCCGTGACCAAATTATTTTGATTTAATCCAAATTGTAATTAGCCGTTGGCTGCGGCATCGGCTCGTTTGGCCTGCCTTGCTGCAATTGCGGCTGCTTCTTTTTGCGCTCTATCTAGAAATGCTGGACTTGCCACCATCAGCTTTGATGCAGTTGTATGCCTGAGCACCTTAAGCAGCTCATCACGCCTCGAATCAAGACTTCCTGATCTAATTGCAGCAGCTAATTCAGCTTCGTTAGATACACCTAATGAGCGAAGAGCTTCCTCGTGCTCACCTTCGAGCCTAAGTCCAATGCTTAACTCCCGCTCAATAACCCCCATAATTTTAATGGCCATCAGTGCATGAACTCTTTTTGCCTGGTCTGCGTTTGGGAGAATTTCTTCTTGAAGATACTCCCTGACAGCAACCAGTAGATCTTCAGTTGCCGGGGGATCTTGTAATGCCACAATTAACCCTTTCTTCCAGTAGAGAGAAGTGCAAGTACATCCCACTCGACTTCACAAACAAGACGTCCGATTAATGCAGTATCAAGCGATCTATGCGTGCCTTGCCTGAATGCCTGAGCTTGCATCATTGTCATAACGCCCCAACGGACACTGCAAAGCAACTCCCACCATCTGAGCAGTTGGCGATCTAATACGCGGCCGCTAGCATGCTCGTAGGAAAAGATCAACTGATTGTAAGTTCCAAATCCACCAACAGGTCCGGGTCCTCCAAATCTCCAGGATCTCACACAAAGCCAGCCAAGATCTTCCATAGGGTCACCTATATGGCTCAACTCCCAGTCAATAACTCCTCGAATGCCCTCGGCTCCCACTATCAAGTTTCCATTCCTGAAATCGCCATGTACAACGGTAGTTCCAAGAGATTGTGGCTTAGTTGCTTCCAACTGCCTTACAGCTAATTCAAATACAGGATGTGGTTCACCTAGTTGGTCTAGTTGAGTTCTAACTTGACTCAACACATCAACGGTTGCAAGCCAAGGAACTTCCTCTACTGGAATGGAATGAATCTTTGCTAAGGCTTGGCCACACATGCCCGCTAACTGAGGACGAAGTTTTTCAAGCGCCTTTTCACGCAATATGGCTCTGGGATGTGAGTATCCATCCACGAACTCCATCAATAAAAATGGAGCTCCCAACAAACCCGGGTCATCACTTGACATAATGATATTAGGAACTGGTGCACCTGAATTAGTGGCCAAAGTCATCAACTGACCTTCTTGGACAAGCGATCCGGGTCGTGAAACTCCGGGCGGGTCCATCCGCAAAACTAAACGTGTACCTACCCCGTCACCACCTGTCGCTAAGCAAATCCAAGTAATTCTCGATGACCCGCCCAAAAGGCGTTGCATCTCCGAAATTCGCAACCCTGGATCTTGTCTTTGCCATGAGAGAACGCGTTGTAGGGCCTCACTTAATTCAAAGTTAGGCACAACACTTTCGGCAACCTGTTCAACACCGTCAGCGTTCAAACCTCCATCATCATCTTTTAAGTCTTCAGAAGCCACTGTCACAGTACTCTCCTTTCGCAGACGACATCATTACTCCAACCTTTTTAGAATACTTGAAATATAACTTTCATGTATTTGTCACAAACTTTCCTCTATCAATATCATAGAACTTGCGTCAAGAGCTTCGTATAGCAACTCACAGAAATCTGTTGTATTGGTGTATTTTTCGTGGTTTTTAACCACAATTACCTCAATTTTAAGCATTTTTAGCTTATTTGCTGCCAATAAGGCCTCTTTAAATGGACTTATTTCACTATTCTCCGACCCCAAAGTCGCCCGTCCATCGGTTACCAGGACAAGATATGGGGTTCCACCTCGGATTTTAATATTTTGTGCCATAGTGTGGGCCAGATCTAGGCCAGAGGCCAACGGGGTCGGTCCGCCTATCACCACCTCTTCAAGTCGTTGGGAGGCAATTTCAATGCTTGCAGTTGGGCTGACAATGGTCTTAGCTTCGTTTCCGCCAAAGGTGATGATGGCGACCTCGCGCCTTTTTTGGTAACAGTCCTCAAATAGGTCAGAAAGCGCTTTTTTGACAAAATTAAGCCTTTTTAGCGCACTCTGGCTATTTCCCATTGAAGAACTGGTGTCAATTATGAATATGACAGTAACTTGACCTACTCGTTCTCTGATTGAAACCTGAAGGTCATGGTAGTTAATAGTTGCACCAAAATTGGAAGTACCACTGGAATTTTGACCAGATATCGCCTTTGCTCCCGCCATTCGAAGTGTGCCGGGCAAGTCAATGCTTGTTAGCTGATCATCTGGCTGAATAGACCTAGACGATATCTTTCTCCCATAAATTCCAGGCTTTGAATATGAATCTTTGGAGCGATGATGACTGTCCTTGAGATTTAATTTCGAATCTTTCAGCTTTACTGGAGAATCTAAAGCAGTTTCAATGGAAGACCAATTCAATTTCTGACTAGACCTTTCACTATTCTTTGGATTTTTGTCTCCATCGCTACTATTGTCACCTGTCATACCTTTTTGGCTTTGCGATTGATCCTTTACGTCGGTATCAGTTGATCCCCCAGAATGATTGAGTGAACTTTCATTTAGCGAATCACTGATTGCATCTTTTAAGTCATCTTGCTTATCTGAAGACCTTGTATTTTTCACTTGCTTGGCTCTATGGCTTAACACCAAGGGGGCCACTGTCTCTAGATCTATGATCTCAACATTTGTGTCCCCTCGAAGAGAGCAGTTAGCAATTGCTGCTTTACATAACGTGATATCTGCTCTAATTCCCTCCACTCCAAAGTCTAAGGCAAGTCCAATGGCAGATTCCATCACGGAAGGTTCCAGTGCAATTAAACCTTTTTTAATTAATGATTTAGCATTTCTAATAGCTTCTTTTGCAATTTGTTCCCTTTGCTCCCACTTTTTTTCGAATTGCTTGGGGTCCCGCTCAAAGGCAATTCTATTTTCAACGATTTCTTTTCGAATTTTCCAATCGGTTGATGAATTACATGTTGCAAAAAGCCCGAAGCGGTCGAGAAGTTGGGGACGCAACTCTCCCTCTTCAGGATTCATAGATCCAACGAGTGCGAACTTGGCAGATTTGGTTATTGAAATCCCATCTCTTTCGACCTTTAACCTCCCACTGGCCGAAGAATCCAAAAGAAGATCTGTGATATGTGCTGGCAGTAAGTTGACTTCGTCAACGTAGAGCACTCCCCCATCAGCTTCAGACAACAAGCCAGCACGGAGAACCTCTTGTCCTTCATTTAGAGCCTTTGTGACATCTAAACTTCCAATAACTCGATCTTCGCTTACTCCAATTGGCAGTTCAACAAAGGGAACTTTTTCCCCAAGTAGCGATGCCATAGAACGCGCAGCGGTTGATTTCCCACTTCCCTTATCTCCGCTTAGTACTACTCCGCCAAGACTTGGGTCGATAGCCAAAAGCTTGAGAGCTAAAACCATGTCGTCCATTCCAACAATGGCAGTAAATGGATACGATATATCTTTCATCTTGACTCTTGCCACCTTTCTGATTCTAAAATTGCATCATGCAGCGTCTCTAATGACTCTTGACTCGCTTTAAATAAACCTCTTCGGTTGGCTTCAAGCAGTTTCTCGGCAATTGCACCAAGGGCCCAAGGATTCGACTGTTTGAAGAAATCCTTAACCTTCTTATCAGCTACATATTTGTTTACAATTTCTTCGTACATCCAGTCCTCAATGATGCGTGCTGTTGCATCATAACCGTAAAGGTAGTCTACTGTTGCGGCCATCTCAAAGGCCCCTTTGTAGCCGTGATTCATCATGGCTTCAATCCACTTTGGATTAACTACTCTAGTCCGAACAACTCGTGCGGCTTCCTGCTCGAGGGATGTCACTTTCAAGTTTCTAGGATTAGAAGTATCGCCAAATACTGCCATTGGACTTTTCCCACTTAAGGTCCTGATGGCATTAATCATTCCTCCATGATCTTGCATATAGTCATCCGAGTCAAAAATGTCGTGTTCTCTATTATCCTGATTTTTTATGGCAATTTCTGTTGCACCAAGGCGCTCTGCCCACATTTTTGCAGAGTACTCACCATCTCTTCCACCCCCATAGGTATAACCTCCCCACTTAAGATATATAGCAGTGAGATCTTTGTCATCTTCCCAGGCTCCAGATTCCAAGACATGCAGAATTCCAGAACCATAGCTGCCTGGTTTAGGTCCAAAGATTCTATGCACATCACCTCCACTTGAAGCTAACGGATTGGGCCATTTGTCATCTGCGAGACTTGCCAATTGAAATGCCTGATCTAAAAGCTCGACTACGTGAGGAAATGCATCCCGGAAAAACCCGGACATTCTCACAGTCACATCCACTCTTGGCCTATTGAGCTCATCGGATGGAATAAGCTCAACTCCCGTGACACGACCTGAGACTTCGTCCCAAGTAGGTTTGACTCCGATGAAGGCAAATATCTGTGCTATGTCATCCCCACAGGTCCTCATCGCAGAAGTACCCCAAGCCACAACTGCCACAGAGGTAGGGAAACTTCCTTCTTGGGATTTAAATTCACTAATTACTTGATCGGCAAGCTTTACACCAATTTCATATGCAAGTGGAGACGGAATGGCTTTAGGATCAATTGAGTAGAAATTTCTCCCCGTTGGAAGCACGTAAGCCATTCCCCTAGAAGGCGCACCTGAAGGTCCGGGCTCAACGAATTGTCCTTCCAATGCCCTTAGGACTGAGTCGATCTCACCCTCGGTTTTATCAATTGCCGGCAGAAGCCATCTCTTGATCCACCTTTCAATGCTGCTAGTTTCGTCTGGTCCCTCATTTATAATTCTTTCAATAGAGTCGTGAAGCGCTTTATTCAAGATCTCAATTTCACTTGTTCGCATAGAGTCATGCGCAATACTGAGTTTTGTAGCTACCTCATTCCGGTAAGAGCCCACCGAACCTTGCTGCACCTTGGTGATTGACACAACCGTGTCTATCAAAGAGTCTCCAGATGGGCTCTGGCCCAAGATGTGAAGGCCTCCTCTTATCATTGAGTCCTTTAACTCACATAGATACCCATCAATTTCCGGGACCACAGTGTCAAAAGATGCATCGCCTAGATCAGGATTTCCATCAAGTAACCAGGGATGAGATTCGACTCTTTCCCTCTTTAAAGCCAAGTCTCTGTGAATCTCCGCCTTTACCATGGATTCCCAAAGCAATTCTCTCACCTTTTCTAATTTTGCGGGATCCATCATTGAGACTCTGGCATGTTCATCTAATAAGATCTCAATCTCGGCGAGTTCATCATAAAGTCCAGCATTTGTCAGAGGAGGCACCATGTGGTCGACAATTACGGCATGAGCTCTTCTTTTGGCTTGGGTCCCTTCTCCTGGATCATTGACGACAAAGGGATATATGAAAGGCATTGACCCAAGAGCAAGATCAGTAAAACACTCACCAGAAAGGCCCACACCTTTACCCGGAAGCCATTCAAGTGTGCCGTGTTTGCCTAAATGGATGCAAGCATCTGCTTTAAATACTTCGTCTAACCATCGGTAAAAGGCAAGGTAGTGATGAGTGGGAGGAAGATCTGGAGAGTGATACACGGCAATTGGATCAACTCCATATCCCCTAGGAGGCTGGATAGCCACGATGACATTTCCAAAGGATTTCCCGCAAAAATGAAATTTGTCACTTACTCCAATGTCTCCAGGAGGGCCTCCCCAGTGTTCTTCTAATTTCACT
>JABEUL010000027.1 GCA_013044465.1 Acidimicrobiales bacterium | reverse complement strand
TACCGTTTCGATTTATATTTAATCGACAACTCGCCATTTTCGCAAACTTCGGATGAAATAGTTGCGGGTGGCACTACTAGTCTCGATTTAAGCGTGCTGGCTGAGAGAACTTTTGTTTACAAATTTCCAAATTACATCAGTGCTTTAAGTCGACTCGCTCCTGGTGCGCTGCAGAAACTAATTGCCATTGAGGCAAGCAGAAAACTTCAACAAAGAATCGCTGGCGATATAAATAAATTGGGATACGATGCTTGCTTTATTCATGCGTGCAGATACAGTCTAAGCGTGCCAATAGCGCAATGGTTGAAAATTCCAAGTGTATACTTCGCTCAAGAGACAAAGCGCATCTATTACGAGAGTCGGCTAATTTCAAAGTTGCGTCTAGAAAATGATAGGTGGGCTTCTATGCGCTCGATACTTGAAAAGCCATACAGAATGCTGGACAGACGACGTGACCGTGTGGCAGTGAAATCGGCCGACCTAATTTTGTGCAATTCTGAGTATTCTCGAAGAGAGTTGAGCTCTGCTTACCAAGTAAATCCCACTCTCTGTTACCTTGGAATTTCCCCAGAAACTTTCAGTGATGTTCTGGTGAATGACTCAAATCTTAAGAATCAGCGAAATGGAATAATTAGCGTGATTTCCGTGGGTGCACTTGACCCAATTAAAGGACATGATTTAGCAGTATCCGCACTTGGAGAAGCGTCGCGAGAAACTAAAGTTGACACCGAACTTACTATTGTTTTTGAACGCGAGACGTCAGGGTACCGCGGGTACTTAACTGATTTGGCTGCAAGAAGTGGAGTAAAACTTGATTTCCAAAAGGGTATAAGCGACCAAGAGCTTGCCAGACGATATTCACTTGCAGATTTAGTTATATGCGCAGCACACTCGGAGCCTTTTGGATTAACGGTGAATGAGGCATTTAGCTGCGGAACACCGGTGGTAGCCGTCGATGAAGGGGGGTACTTAGAAACCGTGAAAGATGGTTACAACGGATTTTTAGTTAAAAGAGACCCAATGGAGATGGCAAAAGCAATAGTTAAGGTAAAAAATGGGGAACTTGGCATATCGCCTCAGGAGCTCAGGGAGGAGACTCTAAAACATTGGAGCTGGGACCAAACCGCAAGCAACGTTGCGAAAAGTTTCGAGTCGATAATTAAGAAATTCTAGGATGGTTCCGACAAAACCGAGTTGATTCAATAAGAACTTATAGATGCTTAACATCACTTTCTTGGCAATTTTTTATAATATTGAAAGCCTAGATCCTATTAGCTGGTTTTTATCGAGTTCTAGCGCGAATAACTGACATTGTGATGTTAGATTATTCTATGTGATTGAAAGGCCTAAACGGAATTCTAATGCAAGGGCGATAAGATGGGACTAGGGAAATGTCGATCCTGTGGGGCTAACACGCTGATTACACTTATTGACTTTGGAGATATGCCACTTGCAAATTCTTACCCTGCAAGTGAAGATGCATGCCAAAGAGAAATGCTTATGCCACTCCACGCCGTATTTTGTGAAACATGTTGGCTTGTCCAGCTTCTGGACTCAGTCTCACCCGAGGTTCTATTTGACCAATATTCCTACCTTTCCTCTTACAGCACCACCTGGCTTGAGCATGCCGAGCGATTTGTGGACAAAGCAATAGGTAAATGGAATTTGACTAAGGACTCTTTAGTTTTAGAGATTGCCTCAAACGATGGCTACTTGCTAAAGAATTTTCTGGCTCGCAAGATACCGGTTTTAGGAGTCGAACCTGCTGAGAATATTGCCCTTCAAGCAAATAGCCAGGAAATTCCTACTTTGCAAACATATTTCAATTTAGATCTCTCTCAAAAACTAAAAAAAGATGGTGTCAGTCCCGATCTTGTAATTGCCAACAATGTAATGGCCCATGTACCCAGTGTAAATGACTTTGTGGCTGGTGTTGCCAACTTATTAAGTCCGTCGAGTATATTTTCAATTGAATTTCCTACCGTTCAAACCCTCCTCGCTGAAGGTCAGTTCGACCAGATATACCATGAACACTACTCCTATTTTTCGCTGCACAGCTGTTCTGATGTGCTTGAAAGGCATGGTCTTCGGGTAATTGATGTAGAGACACTTCCGACTCACGGAGGGAGCCTCAGAGTAACGGCTGCATTAGGAGATGCAGAAAACAATGTATCTGGCAGCGTTGCAGAGTTGATGGAAAAGGAAGTTCAATCCGGCCTGTGTGATTTGTCTATTTACCAACGTTTTGGAAAACTAGCCTCGGATCGGGCTAGTTCTGTCACAAGGCTCTTAAATTCGCTAGTTGATAATGGGAAAGTGATTGCTGCTTACGGTGCAGCAGCGAAGGGTAATACCTTACTTAATTACTGCCATATTGATCGCTCGATTATTGACTTTGTAATAGACAAGAGCGCTTTGAAGCATAATCACTTTTTACCTGGATCTCACATCCCAATTTATGATGTTGATATTCTGGAGACCAAGACGCCTGATTTTCTTGTCTTGCTTCCGTACAACTTGGAAAATGAAATAATTGCACAGTTGAAATCTTCGGGCTTATTTTCGGGTCAATTTATTGGAACACTTCCTCAGGCCCACATAATATGACGACCCTCCAAAGTCTTGACATTGAAGGTTGCTATATATTTAACCCAGAGATACACTCTGACGAGAGAGGATTATTCGTAAAACATTTGGAACAGAGTATATTGAGGGATTTAGAGTTAGACATCTCCTCAATGTACTTATGCACGGCAACCAATTTAGAAAAAGGTACTCTTCGCGGCTTACATTTTCAGGAATCCCCTTTTGAGGAAACCAAAATAGTTCGCTGTAGTCAGGGCGAGTGTTTTGATGTTCTTGTAGATTTTCGACCTAAATCAGATACTTATTTAAAGTGGGTAGGAATCAACCTGAAGTCTGAAAGTTTTAGTTCCATAATTGTTTCTCCAGGAATTGCTCATGGCTATATTACGTTGACAGATAACTGTGTACTTGAATACTTTATTTGCGGTGAGTTTAATCAAGATGCTCAAAAAGGAATTCGGTGGAACGATCCAGCCGTAAGTGTAAATTGGCCATTATTGCCAACCGTTGTTTCAAGCCGAGATGCTCAGTTTCCTTTACTTAATTTGGAAGTCCAGTAACTGACAGTATCTCTAATCATTTCGGTGTAATTAATTTGCCTTCGCCATGAAGTATCGGCGCAGAGCTTTGCATTGGAACCGATCCTAAATGGCGGATCATATTTATCGGGCTCTCGGAACCCGATGTTTAACAGATCTAGGCCGTCTAAATCGGTGGCTATATCTTTCCAAAGAGTTCTCATTTCCACTGGCTCTCCTGAACAGATGTTGTAAATACCTGAAAGCTGTTTAGTTGAAACTGAAATTATTGCTCGTGCTACATCATCGACATGCAAGTAATCACGTATCTGTGTCCCAGCGGATAAATCAATCGGCTGATTATCAATCAATCGATCTATTATTGTTGGAATTAATCTTTCTTGATGTTCTTTTGGCCCAATGACATTAAATATGCGGCACCAAGCACTCTTTAAGCCTCCTTTCGAATTTAAGGATAGTAGGTGCTCTCTAAGTAACCCCTTGTAGTGGAAATAAGGTAAATCATCACTCGTAGGGTCTCCTTCTACCAGAAATGAGGATTTCTGACTATATTCTGCACCGCTACCCACTGCCGTCAGATGGGTGCATTCTTGCTCTAAAAGAAGTTCGACTAGCTCTAAACTGCGTTCATAACTTTGCCTATTGTTTTCCTCTGAGTATAGATAATCAGGAGCGCTTGCGTACCATCCTAAATGTATACAGGAATCGATTTTATGTCCACTAATCAAATTACGTAACTCATTTTTAGAAGTCCAAGAATGTGCAATCTCCAAAACTTGGGCACCTTTCGTCATAGGAATTAGGTTGCTCCCAATAAATCCGGCGCTTCCGGTAATTAGTAAAGTACCGCTAATACCCTCAGAATATTCAATCATTTTAGCTTCAGTCTAATGACTTTTAGAACGTTTCTCGCTCCTCGACTTGGTCTTGTCAGAATCGCCAATATTAGGAATATAGCACGGCTAAACTCACTCAATGCCTTGCTGGACAAATTAATGTTCCTAGCCTTAGTAACGAAATCCGTAAAAAGCAAGTCTCGAAAATTTCCAGAAACTAGCCACTTTGCAAGCAGCAATCTCACTGATTTTAGATCCTGAAGTCCCAAATTTAGTGTGCCTGTAACTGCGTATAGGTCTTTCCATAAATTACAGTGAAGCCAATTAGGAGCATTGGCATCACCATCTCCTTGCAACCTCTCCCAAACATCAGTGACTTCCCTATTGCTGTAGCGGCGATAATCGATGAGAGTTTGGTGTATTACGCCGATCTGATTCTGGATTAGTAATTCCCAGAGGAGCAAAACATCTGGACCAAACTTGGGTCTAAAAAGCCCGGACCCTTTCAATGTCTGGCTTCGATAAAGCCCATAGGCCATATACCACTCAATATTGCCAAGAAATGCAGAAAGTCGTACTTGGCGTGAAGCTGAAGTCAGACCATCGGGCTGAGATAGCTTATGCAAGCTATTGTTATCGATGTCTATAAATTGTAAATCACTGATGCAGCCGATTAACTTTGGATTGTCTTTCAAAAATGTCACACAGGTCGATACATAGTTGGACTTGATGTGGTCATCACTCCCTACCCAACTAAAAAGATCGCCTTTTGCTGCATTTACACAGAAGTTAAAATTCCAGCTTGC
The DNA here is from genome assembly GCA_013044465.1 of Acidimicrobiales bacterium. GTDB lineage: Bacteria > Actinomycetota > Acidimicrobiia > Acidimicrobiales > JABEUL01 > JABEUL01. The sequence goes on along the minus strand of JABEUL010000027.1, from coordinate 12,164 downwards.
TCCCATATTTTGAGCATGACGCACATATGTGACTCGATTATCTTTTGAAGCAGCTTGTTGGCATAATTGGGATGTCTCATCGTCGGATGCATTGTCAGAAAGAATTATTTCAATATGTCTATAATCTTGTGAAAGTATTCCTTCTAATGAGATTGGAAGAAAGGGCATTCCATTGTAAATAGGCATTGCCAATGTGACCAACGGGCTGTTAGAAGTTGTCAACTATTTAAATCTCCCATCTACATGCTTCAACGTACTTTTTCTCGCAAGTTTTTGATAAAATTTAGCTCGTAATTATCTTTCTCGACCCATACCCATATGCATAGGTGAATAACTCCCATTAAGACAGTGATGAGCAAAATGTATACAAATTGAATATTATGAACAGCATGGATGCAAATCAATAGTCCCACGTAGCACAGGAGTGAAGGTAGCAATTTAGAATTGAGAATAAACCAATCTACTGTGCGCTGACTCAAACCATCTTCGCACATTTTAGGAAGTGTAATCAGAATTCCCAAAATTCCTGCAATAAGCCAGGAATACGAGGCTCCCAAAACTCCAAATCTTTTTGTTAGAAATACAACCGCCAGCACTGTCAGCGTAACGACTAGGACATTTCGCCACGCGAAGCGTTTGACAATCCCCCTAGCAATACAGGCCAAATAAATGGGAGACAACAGGGCATTGAGAGTATACCCGCCCAAAATAAGCACCAAGGGAATTGCAAATTTCGATTCAACCGCTTTACTAAATACTATTTGAAGAACTGGCCCTGCTAAAAGCGCGATACTGCCATATACAAACACGGCGCCAAAACCAATCACGCTAAAGACTTTTTTATACTCTTTCCGAAGTAGGTCAATCCCTCCGGCTGCATACTGCCGGGTCAATGCTGGCAAGCTGGCATCTGCAAGCGAACTAAAAAGAGCTTGGCCGCGAGTAGCCAATTGTGATATTGATGAATAGAAGCCTGCCTGGGAAAGCGGCAACTCGGCGCTAACCACTGCTTGGTCGCCTTGGACATGAACCAGGGAGCTAATTGAAATTAGTATTAGCGAGTTTGACAGTGTCTTGATTTCGGAAACAGTCTTTCGATTGTATGCTGGAATCAACGACTTGGTCGAAAACGTTCTTGCCACAGCAACCGCATAAACTACAGTGCTTAAAAGGTAACTACCCAATACCCATACGGCAATGTCATAAATTGAACTAGTGACAATAGTTGTAATTATTAGTCCTAGCTGCTGAGTAAGCTTTAACGACAAATCTAGGGCAGTAATTAAACCAAATTTCTCACATCCGCGTAGTGTTGCGGCATACATAACCCGCGGCATTATTAGTCCACTGCCAGCAATAATTAACATTGCCGCTTTTATGTCTACATCTGAGTTGCTGCCGGAAAAGCGTTCAAACAACGGAATCAAATAATTTCCCGTAGCAACGGAAAATCCAATAATTACGATGGCCAAAGACCAGTAAATTAAGGACATAAGTCTAAGCAATTCAACGACGCTATCTTTGCGGGTTAACTTGCTAGAAAGATACTGAACAATTGCGGTACTTATTCCTAGATCCATTGCACTGACCAAAATAGAACCCCAAAGCATGGAAACCATAACTACACCGAATTCCTCATTGGTCATTCTTGAAAAGATTACATGAACAGTGGCAATGGCCAAAATGGCAAGACCAAATTGCCCGATAAGGGAGTAAACAATGTTACGAGATAATGTCGGTTTGCGTTCGAGCGTGTCGGCCAACGATCATTCCTCAATATTGAAGGTAAAGTTTTTGTCTGCACTAAGTTGCATTTCACCATTCCCATAAATATTAATCATTGACTCATCCCAGCTCGTCTCTCTAATGCGAAGTTTAAACCAATGAGCTGTCACTTTTGCAAATTTGACAACCTTTGATGGAAGAAGCACGGAAAACGCCCTTAGAATCCTGTAAGCAGTCACCCACTTTACTAGCAAGTATCCATTATCAAGGTGCATGATCTTCCTAAAATCACCCTGAATATACCAAGATCCCGATATCCCGTCCCTTGCCAGTTGAGCAAAAGTGAGCAATCTAAATCTTTTTAAATTAGGTGTTAAGGTGGTATTACTTGCAGCCTGTTTTACATGACCAATGGCGTCCAACCATGATTCAAGATGTTGAGAAGTGGAGGTATTGTTTAGCCTTGTGGGTTGAGGATTATCCGCTTGTTCTTGTAAATAATTGTATCCATATGCTGAAGTGCCATTGAAATAGAAATAGCCAAACGACTTCTTAGTAACACCAACTGTGACCAGATTTTCTGGCACGCCAACTACCGAATTAGCTTCAAGCATAAGGAAGTTCATCGCGAAGTAATCAGGATAAGAAGATCTGAATATTTGATCTTCGGCTTTTTCAACTATGAAGTCCCTCCTCATAAGAGCGAGTTGCATATTGAATGGGTATGACATTCTAAACTTGAATGCCTGATGTACAGCCTGGTAACGAATTTCACGCGGAACCAAAAATGGCTCATCTATACCTTCAAGGAATGAAGCTACTCCGCATCTGAGAACCTCAGGCGGCGACTCAGGCGAGGTGACGCCAGGGTATTTCACCATTAAACCCTGATAATAAATTCCTTCAGGCTTATCAAACTTCTCAATTATGTTTTGCAGCTTAGTTAAGCAGCCTTTTCTCAACAAGTCATCATCGCCAAGCATTAGAATGTAATCACCTGACGAAAGTGAATATGCGCTATTCCAATTATCAGTTACTGCAACTAAGCGTGGTTGCCGAAAGTACTTGATTCTCCCATCACCAAGTTGCCTTATCCAGTTTTCGACTTCAGGTCCGCTGCAGTTGTCGGAAATGCAAAGCTCCCAATCATGGCAGTCCTGAGCTATTACACTGGCAACGGCCTTCTTGAGATATACAAGCCTCTCCTTGGTAGGCAAAAGTATCGATATCAATTTAACTCTTCGACTCTTTTAAATATTGCTGTGTAGCAAGCTCCTTTTAGGGGTCTCTTTTCCAACGAGCGACATAATCCAAATATACCGGTTCCAAGTAGGAATAAGAGCTTCTCAGCTGACCTATTATTTGTCAGGTTTGATAGAGTCTGTTCCCATCCAAACCGGTTCCAGCCTCTAGCACTGGAATCTCCCCACATAACCTCTGTTGACTCCAAGTGAAACTTTTGGCAAGACTCGATCAAGCAATTTATCGGAATTAAATTAAGGTGCCTCGGCGGATCTAAATGTGTCCAATGGCCCCGAAATACTCTGAATTGGAGCGCCTGTGGATTTGGGGTAGCAACAACCAAGATGCCTCCGGTTCGCAACAACCTAGAGATCTTGCCAATGAGTTCAACCGGCAACTCAACATGCTCAGCGGAATGCCACATAGTTATGACATCGAAATAGTTCTCGATGTGTGTCGCTTCCAGAAGGTCGATCAAAGTTATACATTCAACATTAAACTCGCTGGCGATCCACTTAGCATTTATTTCACTAGCCTCATGAGCCGAAACTGTGAAGCCGTATTTCTGGGCTAAATAGATAAATCCTCCAGCACCAGGTCCGATGTCCAACAAGTTTCCACTTTGCTTGAATCGAGTCACGATATCGATTTTGTACTGCTCCACTGATGCAAGCTTGGCAACATTATTTTGGTCCTGGTCAGTCTTAAAATACCTTGCGGGATAGTACTTATCCAAGTCATCTGGCTGATTTGTTAACCACACCCAATCGCAATTGTTACACCTTTTATACAGATACTTTGAGCGGGAGACACTGTAGTTATAATCTCTTCCAATCACGGACTTTGAAGAGCTATGCTTGCACCAAGGACAGTTTCCTGATTGATCAGCAGGAGTAGCGTTCACTTATCTAGCTCTCAAAATATTTGGAATACCATTGGACTGTTTGGCTTAGACCTTCATCCATGGGTACTTCTGCTTTCCAACCAAGGGCAGCTGCTGCTTTAGCTGACACAAGTGATTGATGGGAAATCTCGCTCTTTGCTTGATCCAAATATATGGGTTCAAGATCGGAGTTGCAGAGAGATTGTAGCAATTCGAGAACGGTGTTTACCGAAGTTGGAACTCCTGTGGCAAAATTAAATGCATCTCCTCGGGATTCGGTGTCGGCCGTGTACTGGCCCAGCATCGCATATGCCCGGACAATGTCACTGACGAAAACATAGTCACGAGTAAGTGTGCCATTACTTCGAATAAGTGGCCTCTCATTCTTTAGATACGCTTTGATTGCACCAGGTATTATCCTTGTCCAATGAAGATCTCCGTCGCCATATACATTCCCACATCTAGCTATTGATATAGGCAATCCATAACTATGGGCGTAGGCCTGGCAGATCATATCGCCGCAGGCTTTTGATACGTCGTATGGATGCCTTCCGCTAACGTTCATTGTCTCCACGAATGGAGGAGCTTGAACATCGCCATAAGCTTTGTCACTTGATGCCATGATCACCGATTTTATCTGATCAATATATTTTCGGCATGCTTCAAGGATATTATACGTACCTCTAATATTGTCCTCAAGTGTGACCAATGGGTCATTTAAAGCTTTGGTAACAATTGGCTGAGCCGCTAAATGAAATACGTACTCCGAATCAAAACGAGAAACCGCATAACAAACGTCATCTATATTACGAATATCACCGTTTATGATGTTTACACTTTTTTCGAGGGAGTGAATAAATAGAAGAGATCTGTAGTTATTACTTCTAAGTAGAACAGTTACCGAAGCATTTTGGTTTACCAGATATTTGGTGAGATTGCTGCCAATAAATCCTCCGGCACCAGTTACTAAAACTGATTTGTCCTTCCAGAAGGTATTCACCACATTTTCCAAGGTGCTTCTCCTTTATCCCACAACTCATTGAGCAGTCTCTTGTCCCTTAGGGTATCCATTGGATGCCAAAAGCCATTGTGCTTAAATGCCATAACTTCACCAAGCTCTGTCAATGCTTCCATCGGCTCACGTTCCCAAGCAGTCTCATCTGAGTCGATGTATTTAAGCGCCTCACGTTGAATTACAAAGAATCCACCGCTTATCCAACCTTCGGCTAGTGGGTCCTTTTCTGCAAAACGTGTAACCTCGTCTCCAGTAAGCTGCAGTGTTCCAAATCGAGCTGGGGGTCTCACGACTGTTACGGTTACCAGTTTGCCATGAGAGCGATGAAATTTGATCAGATTCGTGATGTCAATATCTCCAACTCCATCGCCATAAGTCATCAAAAAGCAATCTTCGCTATCGAGCCAGTCCCCAAGGCGCTTGAGTCTCCCACCGGTTGCTGTGTCAATTCCAGTGTTAATTACAGCTACATTCCATTGAGGAACCTTAGTTTGGTTTTTATATTCCCGAGTGTTGTCTTTCAGGTGGAATATTGTGTCACTCTCTTGAAGTTGATAATTTGCAAAATATTGGGAGATCATCTCCCCCTTATAACCTCTGGCAATTAGAAAGTCTTCAATTCCATGGTGCGCGTAAATATTGCAGATGTGCCAAATTATCGGATATTCACCGATATTGATTAGCGGTTTGGGTCGCACCTCTGTCTCTTCAGCCAGTCGTGTTCCTTTTCCTCCGGCGAGGATGACTGCTTTCATGAATTTTTAGCAGCACCAGAAGTGAGATCGTAGCCATGATATTTGTCTACAGTCGTAACAAAGGGAACAACTTTAAATATCAAGAGCGAGAGTAAACGGCTTAGCTTATTACCTGGTAGAGCCACTGCATTATTCTACCACCTGAATTAGATCTGGGACGCCCTTGCGGGCTGGGTGGATGAAAATACCCTTCAAGTTATCTACTGGCTTAAAAAAAAGAGCCACTTCCATTTCTAGGAAGATGCTTCGAGGCAAACAATGCTTCTTGTAAGCACCTAAAAGGCAGACTCAAGCAACTATGTACTTGTAAGCCCTAGTCTACTCCGGAGTAGAAACCACCAATAAAGTTAAAAAGCATGAGAAAAATTGAGATTGGAAAATGCGACATCATAGCCAATCTAGATGTGTCAAAGGTAAAATAGCATGGTTCTAAGTGCCATCTCCTGCTGGATTTAACCGGAAATGTCTCCCTAGAAACGTCGCCAGATATAGCTAAGGCAGGTTTTTTTGGAAATATTGTGCTGCGTCATTCATTCTTTGATAATTTTGAATAAATTAATATGACAAAGGCATCCCGAAGAAACTTGGTCTATATTGTCTTAGTTGTTAGCCTGGGTTTATCTTTCACCCTGTGGCCAACTAAGATAGTTTATGGTGCACCTACCACAGCTGGACAAGTTCCAAGTGGCGGAAGTCTTCCTTCGCAGCCCTCTACTTCGAGTCAGGATCAAGCAATCATTGCCATTTCTACTGAAGCAGACATATTAGCTGCTAATAAATCATTCAGCAGCAGCAATATTCCCCAGTCGTTCATCGACTTTACAAATGCTACACACTTGGCACCTAATTCTTCCCAGAACTACTTCTCCAGTTTTTCAGCTAGCGCCGATCAAGGTTTGCAAGAGCTTAGTGCCTACTTATCAGAAAGTCCCAAGGCAGCTCGTGAAGTCATTTTATGTCTCCAGATTCCAGCAACTATTTCGCAAGCGAATTTTGCAAGTAACCAGCTGTCGCCTTTAACTGCCCAAGCCTATATTTATGCTATCGATGATTTGATTTTAAGAGGCGGAAGGCCACCTCAAAGTGGAGTTCAAAATCCAGATGGCACCCAACTCGCCCAGTATGTCAATGCCTTAGTATCATCAAATTCTGTCACCACAACTCCGACGCTTCCTGGTTCGGGAACGTCAAAGTCGACAACTACGATTAGTGTTGGAGTCGCTTCTGTGGTTCCGGCTCCTTCTGGACTCTCATCATTGGTGATGATCCTCATAGGTCTACTTGTCTTACTAATTATGCTTATATTATTTTGGCTTTTTATCCGAAGGAGAAACCATTCGAAGCCGACTAAGCCAAATATCCCAACAAATATTAATGATTTATTTGAATTAAGTCGGCAGATTACAAATGCAGAAGATCCAGGCGAAGTTCTTCGGATAGCCCTTAGGGAAGCAAGAAATCTAACTTCTTCCACCGGCGCTGCATATGTAAATATTGAAGATGGGATCTACCGAATTGAAATAAGTTCACCGATAGACATGCTTGCTACGGAATCCCTTGGAAAAGGAATAATTGCCAGAGTTGCAGAGACTGCTCAGCCTATATCGATGGTTAGCGCCACAGAACCATCAATTCGATCGCTTCCAGCAGCTTTTATGGCTGTACCAGTTGTTAATTCGGGAAAAGTTCAAGGTGTTTTAATCGTTGTTAGAGATGCCAGTCTCCCCTTTGGCGAAAAGGAGCGAGAGCTGCTTAATGCTGTGGCCCCCGTCACCGCCGCTGCGTTAAGTTCAGCTAATCGAACCAAAGCTCTTTCAGAAGCATCTCTTAAAGACCCACTTACAGGGGTTGGCAATAGGCGGAAGATGGACGCCGATTTGTTATCGATGAGTTCCGATGGCAAGCATTTTCCCCTCTCGGCAATAATGATTGATCTTGACCACTTTAAAAATGTCAACGACACATGGGGACACGAAGGCGGCGACTTGTTATTGAAAGGTATCGCCAAGACATTAAGCCAGTCGATAAGGCCTCAGGACAAACTTTATCGTTACGGTGGAGAGGAGTTCTGTGTTCTTCTGCCCGCCACTTCACCTCAGGAAGTCCTTGAAATTGGCCGCCGAATATGTGAGTCAGTTAGGGAAAGCAAATTTGCCCTTGAAAACAATCACACATTAAAGGCAACTGCGTCATTAGGTGTATCTACCATTGAAAGGCTAAAGCAAGAAGGTCTGATTGCAAATGCAGATGCCGCCTTATACAGCGCCAAGGAGTCAGGACGTGACCAAGTAATTGCATTTTGGGAGATGTAGATCCAATTATTGAAAATGCTGTTTTTATTGATCCGGCTTTAACTCCAGAGCCATGGAATTTATGCAGTACCTTAATCCGGTCGGGTTTGGCCCATCATCAAATACATGACCTAAGTGGCCTCCACATTTAGAACATTCAACCTCTATTCGAGTCATGCCTAAGCTTTTATCAGTATTTTCAGTTACCGAACCTTCATCAACTGGACTGGTAAAACTGGGCCACCCAGTCCCTGAATCAAACTTGGTCTCAGCATCAAAAAGCTCAGCCCCGCAGCCAGCACAAATGAACTTTCCCGAACCGTGAAATTCATTGTATTTCCCGCTAAAAGGTGCTTCGGTAGCTTTTTTTCTCAGTATTGCATACTGTTCAGGGGTTAGTTTTTCTTTCCACTCATCATCTGAGCACTGCGGTGAATCCATATTTTCTCCAAGTTCTTAGCCTTTACCAATAGTAAAAAGCAGGCAAGATTTGATGTGATTTTAGCGAAGTAAAAGTAGAAGGTGACCATTTCTAGTCACCTTCTACAAAATTTTGCTACTTGCCAAAAGGCAGAGTTCTAATTATTTGCTACATAATTAGTACTAATTATTAACTCTACTCTTTCACTGCTTCTATATCGATCTCTACTTTGACTTTTTTCCCGACCATGAGTCCACCTGTCTCAAGTACGGCATTCCAAGAAACGCCAAAGTCATCTCGGTCAAGTTCGGCTATGGCCGAAAACCCGGCTCTTATGCTTCCGTCCGGGTGTTTTTCAGTGCCTAAAAACTCAACTTGAAGTTCCACCGGTACTGACTTTCCTCGAAGTGTTAGCGAACCACCTAGCTTGCCCTCGTTATCTCCCTCTAGCTTTAGGGAATCCGTTTTGAACGTGATTGTCGGATAATTTTCTACATCAAGGAAATCTGCTGATTTAACATGGTCATCACGTTGAGAAGTTCCAGTATCGAAACTAGCCGCTTCAATATTAACCTCCACCGTTGAATTTTCAATGGGATCAGCAATGTCTAAGGTGCCGCTAAAAGAATTAAAACGACCTCTCACCTTAGCTGCGACCATGTGGCGGACGGAGAAATTCACTCCCGAATGCACTGTGTCAATTGTCCATTTTCCTGCGGGTGGTAGTGATGATTCACTCATTTGAAACTCCTTTCAAGTTTTCAATTTCAAATTGGAAATGCCAATTACCTTAGTCAACAATATTTGTATATACAAATATTTCCAATGCAGAGAATTTTCTTTTTCCCTGTAATATAATTTATTGTGGAAAATGTTTCTGACTTGGACACCCCCGGGAGCTTAAAATTGGACTCAGACTTAGTAACTCGAGACCCAGAATTAGCTAATGAGCAGCTGCTAACTGACTTTGGTCTGTTTGTGGACGTAATGGGATTCCTGACTCGTGTCTTAAACAGCGAGCTTGAAAATGAGTGTAATTTGCCCTTGACTTGGTTTGAAATTCTCCTTAGACTATCGAAAAGTCCTGATAGAAGGGCATCAATGGGCACCATGGCCGAAACTGTAGCCCTGACAACTGGGGGTGTCACACGCCTAATTGACCGCATAGAAGAAGCAGAATTGGTAAAGAGATCAATGTGTCCTTCCGATAGAAGAGTTGTATGGGTTTCGCTGACTGACAGAGGTCTTGAAAAACTAAACGAAGCTACGAAAGTCCATTTAAGAGGAATAACTGAACATTTTACGGGAAACCTTGATATCGATACACTCGAAAATCTGCGTAACGCAATGGCAAAAATTTTGGAAAGAAAATTAGCGTGCCCAGATGAGAAAAGGTTAATTTTATATACTAATACCACCTAGAGTGCTTAAGCTCTCACTGAGAGTGTCGATAGCTTTGTTATGAACTCTTCCGTTCGTTGGCTGCCAAGGCTCCAAGCTCGTACTTTAGCCGGAATGTGGATAGTTGGATCTTTATTAATCCTGGGAGTAGGCGAGCTCCCGGGGCAAAATCATTTAGGTGCTCAGACTGTGGTCATAGTACTTTGCTCGGCAGTTGCAGTTCCATTGATCTTGTCGAAAGATTGGAGGGATTTGCCGGATTGGGTTTATCATGCTCTAATCGTTACTGCTTCAGTTGCACTTGGTGCTGGTGCGATTAGTTGGAGGAACTCCTCTAGTGCTTTAGGTGCCGGGCTGATGTTCGTATGGTTATCGCTTTATGTTTTCTTTTTCTTTTCAGACGTTGCGGCACTATTTCATCTAGCCACCTTTGAAGCAGTCATTGCTGGCGCCATTTTTTATGCCGGGTCGGGTAATGACGGTGCTGAAGCCACGCTTTTGGCCTCAACTGTAGCCGGGTCGGGTCTTGTAACTGGTTATCTTACGCACACCTTAAAAAATGTTGCAAGAAGTGATCCGTTAACCGGCTTAGGAAATCGTGCCGCCCTAGAGGAAGTTTTGACCAGGGAAATAGCTAGATCTGAACGGAATGAAGTTCCTCTTTGTGTGGCGGTTTTAGATCTAGACGATTTCAAATACATTAATGATCTGAGCGGTCATGCGGCTGGTGACAGTCTTCTTGTCGGGGTAGTTGAAGACTGGCAACGTGCCTTGAGAGCCACAGATGTTATTGCTCGCCTCGGAGGAGATGAATTTGCACTTGTGCTTCCAGATCTTTCGAGACAAGACGCGCCTACTGTTTTAGAGCGGGCGCGTCAGAGGTGTAGGCACAGTTGTTCTCTAGGGGTGGCCATTTGGCACCCTGGAGACACATGCACGTCGTTATTGAATCGTGCCGACGCATTTCTTTATGCAGCCAAGCAAGAAGGAAAGAGCAGGGTATCTGTAGAAGGAGCAAGGGTGCTTCAAAATAGAACTCCCGCTCCATTTCCTGTCTCGGAAAACCCCAGCCTGACGGTGCCAAGTTCGTTTTGGCAGGCCAATTAACTAAATTTGACACGTCGTTGTAGCCCGCTGCCACATTCTCAGGATTTTGCATAAAAAATAGGTAATAGTATGTATATATGGCGGATCAACAAGCATTCGTAGAACAGGCAATGGAGCATATGCCAGCGCTTTATTCTGCTGCACTTAGAATGACCAGGAATCCCAGTGACGCTGAAGATTTGGTTCAAGAGACTTATTTGAAGGCTTACCGAGCCTTTGGATCTTTTCACCAAGGAACGAATCTAAAAGCCTGGCTGTATAGGATTCTCACCAACACCTACATCAACATCTACCGTGCCAAGCAAAGAAGGCCCGAAGAGACCGAGTTTGACGAAGTCGAGGAGCTCTATTTATATAGGAGAAGTGGTGGATCTTCAAATAGTCTAGGCAAAAGTGCTGAAGAGGTAGTTCTGAATGGCCTGACAGACGACATTGTCAAAGAAGCCCTAGAGGCGCTCCCAGAGCAGTTTAGGATAGCGGTTCTTTTGGCAGATGTAGAAGGGTTTTCCTATCAAGAGATTTCTGAAATCGTCGATTCACCGGTAGGTACGGTTATGAGCCGGATACACAGGGGAAGAAAAGCACTCCAAAAATTGTTGCACCAGTATGCCGTTGCGCGCGGCCTCCTCCCTGGAGAAGAGACGGGCGTCGTTTTGGATGACGATTCTTTGGTTCCAGGTCGCATGCGTATAGGTGTTGCTTCGGACAAAGGCAGCGAGACGAATTTAGAAGGAGAGCCATAGTGGAAGATGAATCCCACAATAGAAATGATTGCGAAGAGGCAATACATAAGATTTATCATTTTCTAGACGGCGAGTTAACCGATGAGAGACGAGCTCAAATTGAAAAGCATCTTGACGATTGTCCACCGTGTGGTGCAGCGTTTGATTTTGAAACAGAGCTAAGAAAAGTCATAGCTGACCACTGTCGTGACAGGGTCCCAGACTCACTGAAAGAAAAAATAGCCTCGAGAATCAACCACGAAATTGCCAGTGATAGCAAGCTTTAGGGCAATTTAGGCATAAAGTCTTGATATTTTTGAGAAAGTCCTGAAAAAATGGCACGATGGGCTTTAAAATGTCGTAGGCTTTTTTTGTGTCAAATCCCCAAGAAGATAAGCGGGCAATTCAGGCATTAGTGTCCTGGGATGTAGCCAAAAGAGTGGCCTCACGGGTTAATTCTTCTGGCAATGAACTCTCACCTATGAAACTCCGAGTCCTTCAGGAGGATTTCACAGAGTTGACAGCCCAAGCAGAGGAACTTGTGGCCAAAGAGACTGGGCTCGTTTCCCTTTCAGGAAATGCGAGAGCCAGAGTGACAGATC
>JABEUL010000335.1 GCA_013044465.1 Acidimicrobiales bacterium | reverse complement strand
GTTCGCGGACCGACCACCCCGTCCGATCTAAGTCCCACGTTACGCTGGAATTCAGTTAGTGCACTTAAAGTGGCATCCCCAAAAATGCCATCAATCCGACCGGTGTCAAAACCAAGCATATTGAACTGTTTCTGCAGTTCGGCTATGTCATCTCCACGAAGCATTGGCTGCCGCCGATAGAGTAAGCGATCTCCTAACTTCCAACTGGCCTCTATTAAAGAAGCCCAAGTGTTTGGTCCACAAATTCCATCGACTTCCAAGTTTCGACTCGCTTGAAATAACCGGATTGCTTCTTGGGTTTCTACACCGAAGACTCCCGGTCTGTCTCCGTTGGTCAAGTGACCAAGCCTTTCGAGCCTTGTGCGACAGTCGGTTATGTGCCAGCCTTCGCTTCCCAGCCTCAACAAGGGAATTTCACTATTTTCTTTCAGAGGTAATCCTTGATTTCTGATAGAAGCTGCGACTTTCCTCTTGCCCCCACAATCCTGGCCGCGGGTTGGCCATCTTTGAATAGAATCAATGTTGGAATGCTCATCACGTCAAACCTGCGAGTAGTGTCCAAGTTTTCGTCGATATTTAACTTAACGACTCGAAGTTTTTCGGCTTCATCATCGGCAAGAGCTTCAAGAATCGGTGCAATAGCCTTACAGGGAGTGCACCACTCAGCCCAAAAATCTACTAAAACTGCGCGATCATCGGATAACAAAGTTTCATCAAAAGATTGATCGGTAACGTTGACAATTGAACCTGACATAGGTATTGATACTAGCCTTTATCTTCACTATTCGTGCGCTTCGAGCCAACGTTGAGCATCAAGAGCAGCCATGCAGCCACTGCCAGCAGCAGTGATGGCCTGGCGATAGATTTGATCCTGTACATCTCCACAGGCTAAAACACCCTCAATATTTGTAGTAGTTCCAGGACCTGTAATCAAATAACCAGCATCATCCATTTTAAGCTGGCCCTTGAAGAGATCCGTATTTGGGCTGTGACCTATTGCTATGAAAACCCCATCAATTTCTTGGATTGACTCTTGACCTGTAACAGTATCTACGAGCTTCAATGATTTAACTGAAGTCTCTCCTACTATTTCTGTGACTTGAGTGTTCCAAACAGGAATGATCTTCTCATTTGACCTAGCTCGATCTTGCATGATGGGGGAGGCTCGCCATTGGTCTCGACGGTGAATTAATCGCACCGAATTGGCGAAGCGAGTGAGAAACAAAGCTTCTTCAAGAGCCGAGTCCCCACCACCTACGACAGCTATATCTTTTCCTCTGAAGAAAAAACCATCACAGGTGGCACATGTTGAAAGTCCATGCCCTATCAGTCGATCTTCACCTGGAATACCTAGCATCAATGACTGTGCTCCAGTTGAGATAATGACAACATCTGCCGTGAAATTTGGGGGGCCATCTTGTGGATTGGTCGTCCAAATTCCCTTCACAGGTGCATCTAAATCGACTTTAGTTGCCTTCTCAGTCAAGATCTCTGTCCCAAATCGCTCAGCCTGGCTTCTCATCTGCGCCATGAGTTCTGGACCGTCAATCCCATCCTTGAATCCCGGAAAGTTCTCTATATCACTGGTCAGCATCAATTGACCACCAGGTTGATCAGAAGTACTAGATGGCTCACCTTCTATAAGAAGGGGCTTTAAATTGGCTCTTCCGGTATATATAGCAGAAGTTAAACCCGCAGGCCCAGAGCCAATAATTACAACAATTCTATGATTGCTATTTAAGTTCAAAGTGGAATTAATATTTTCATCATTAATTCCGACAGCATCAGGCATTACTACCACCTCGTCAAATCAGTGTCGTTTTATAAGGACTAATCCAATCAACACCAAAAGGAGCCCAACTATTGCCTCGCCAACCCAAACATGTTGATGAAACAGATAAACGTTCAGAACTCTGACCAAACCTACTGTTCCGAGAATAAGCGCAACAGGAACCAAAACAGCTGCCGCAAGCCCAGCCGTGGCGTAACCAAGAATCTTGCCAAGTGGCTTCATGGTCTTGTCTTGGATTGAATTCACAACGGTTTGCAAAATGGCAATTACCTTGGCTGGCCAGTCCTTGACATCACGATCCGTAAAGTTTTCGCTCTGACTTTCTATTTCACTCATTCCACGACCACGTTAGTATGCAAAAGAGGCACCCAAAATCAAAAAGCTGATCTGGCACTTCTACTTGCCTGAGTCACTACCTTCGCCATCGGCTGAAGAGCTCTTGTTCTCGTCGGATCCCTTAGGTGCCACAGTGAAGGCAATCCCAACAGCGCCAAGGCCAAGGTGAGTTCCTATAATTGGCCCGATATCGGCAAAAATTGGGTCTTTGATGGCCCGTTGTGCCAAAACTTTGTCTTTGAATACATCAAAGTCCTTTGCCCCACCGTTCAAGAACGCAAACCTCTCAAACTCCCCATAGTTATTGACTCTCTGGGCTAAATAATCTAGCGACCGGCCTCTCGTCCGGTGTTTAGATTCACTCTCGATTTTGCCTTCTCTCACTTCAACTACTGGTTTGATCGAAAGAAGTGAACCGACAAAAGCAGATCCGTTGGAAATTCGCCCACCTCTTCGAAGATTCTCTAAGGTGTCAACTGCAACTGCGCCAAAAGTTCTGTCAACCACATCGTCGGCCAACTTCTTAACTTCCTCTAATGAAGCTCCGGATTTAGAGTACTCGGCGGCTGCAATGGCAACCAGTCCTTCGCCAGCCGAAACATTTCTCGAATCCACAACTTCAACTGGAATTTTGTCAGCAACCAATTCCTTGGCCTGAAGGGCGCTTTGGTAAGTTGAGGAGACCTCTGAAGAAAGTGTGACTACCACTACACCCTCGAACCCTTCTTCGTGGGCCTTAAGGTAGGCTTCCTGAAAAGCTCCAGGAGAAGGGGCTGCTGTTTCGGGCACAGCGGGTGCGGCAAGGGCTGCACAGCGGGACCAGAACTCATCTGGAGTTAAGGAAACCGTGTCAACGACTTCGTCATTGCCAAAACGAACAGATAGAGACACAATGGTGATGCCTAAATCTTTTGCTAACTGCGGGGGTATATCGCTCCCGCTATCCGTTACAACTTGAATACCTGCCATATGCAATTCCCTCCTTGGTCGAGAGTTATTAACTAACCTACCAGGTATCAGCTATCTCGAAACGTGTTTATGCTTTGATTTTGAACTCTTTTTGGCTGGCGCTATCGCTGCGGCAAGTAATAAGTAGAGCATCACCCCCACGACTACTCCGAGAACTGCGTCAACAGCGTCTCCAAATGCCGTTGTAGTTGGCAGAACAGACGAAGCTCCAGCAGCACCTAATCCCATTATTAAAGAGAGTATAAGCACTTTAGTTCCTTGTGAAAAAAGTGTTCTTCCCCCCAAATGGCCCACTTTTCTCCGCAGGACAATCAAACCCACAACCGCTGCCATTGAGTAGGCAATTGTTAGTGAAAGGCCAATCCCTCTTGCCCCCATTGGCGAGATTAACGCAAATGCAGCGACGACATTCACGAAGTTCTCAAATACGTAGAGGAAAAAAACTGTTTTTGCATCGTGCAAAGCGAAAAATGCCCTGTTAACGAGGAGAAATATACAAAATCCGGGTAGCCCAAGACTCATAAGAGAAAGGGTTGATGCCGTACTCTGCACACCTGCTAGGTTTGCAGATCCATGAAAAAGCACAGTCCCCACAATTGGGACAGCAAGCACCAAGTATCCAATGGAGGCCGGGATAATGATTGCATTGATAGATCTCACGCCAAGACTAAATCTCTTGGCAAAACCGGGCATATCATCGATGGCAGCCAGAGCAGAAAGTTCTGGAGTGAGAGCTGAAGAAATGGATACTGAGACTAACCAGTAGGGGAGCTGGAAAAAAGTGTAAGCATACGTATATGCCGTTAAGGTTCCAAGAGGACTTCTTGCAGCTAAGGCAAGTATGACAAATAAGGCAAGCTGGTTAGCCAATACAAAGCCAAAGGTCCAACTTGAAAGCCTAACAATAGCCCTGACAGCTTCGTGTTTAAAATTCAAGTTCCATTTAAGTGGCAGGTTAGCTTTTATCAAACTAGGCACAAGCGCCAAGAACTGAGCGGCGACTCCGGCACTGGTGCCGATACCTAGCAAAAAGATTAGGTGGTAGTTGTTTAGTAAGTCCTGAGGTGTTGGCGAGTGAACTACAAGGCCTAGTTCAATCAGTATAAAAATCGTAACAATGTTGTTGAAAATAGGGGCTGCGGTAATAACTCCAAATTTGCCCACTGAGTTCAAAAGTGCCGTTGCGATGCTTATGAACCCGTAAAACGCCAGTTGCGGAACAAAAAGTCGTAAAAGATCTACAGCCAGTTGGCGTGTTGCACCTGACATTTTTGACCCAGCACCCGATGAGTATGCGTCTACGAGAAGCGGAACAAAGAGTTCAAATAAAAACGTTCCTAAAATAAGAACTACCGAGCTCACGGTTACTACTGCACTTATTCCCTCCCAAGCACTTTCTTTGTCCATGGTGGTTAGCCGTCTAGTGAACAACGGAACAAAAGTAGCCGCTAGGACTCCACCTATAACGAGATCGTGAATGATGTTAGGTGTGGTGTTGGCCAAATTATAAGCATCTGCCGCTCCCCCAAGACCTAGGGCCGAACCAAGCGCAAACAATCGGACTAGCCCAAGAATACGTGAAATCGTAGTCCCAAAAGCCATAGCGCCAAGAATCTTAAGGAGTCGTGATTGCGCCTGTTTCTGGTTTGATGACGGGCTCAAGCTTTTAGTATCAGATTTAAGAGCTGTTGGATTTGGACCGCTGGGGGTTCCTATTTCTGGATTATTAGGACTATTGTTCTCGCCATTATTGTCCATCTATGGCAACCTTTTTCTTGCTGTGCTTGCCGCGATGAGAGATCCACTTTGCTCTAGCCGTTCTAAACCACCACCACAGCACCAAAAGTGCTGCTCCAAGTGAAAGTAACACGCCCACACTTGAAATGGCAGTTGAGTGAACTGTCAATTGATCCCGCATTAGGATTACTGAGCCATCTGGTGATTTCACTGACACCGTCAATGGCACCGAACCTCTGGCTCTTGCTGTGACAGTAAAAAACACCGTATTTTGGGCCTTGTCTAAAGTGAGGGTGACGGTGGTGGGACTGTGAAAGGTTAAGCCGTTACTCGACACTACTAGCTCCAAATTCAAAATTGGTGAGTTCGGTGAAGCAATTACAGTAATAGGAATTTTCCCAGTTGGAGAGGTCAAAGTGATGTTGGGATTTGGGGAAAGAGAGATTTCGGATTGAATCTGTTTAAATGGCGACGTAGCACTAGATAAGTAGTTTGAAAAAGAGGGACCCGGCTCAGTAATTAGGGCCTCGGCTTGGTAGAGATCACCAAGAGCGCTATTAAGTTCAACCGCATTTGGGCCCAAGTACTGTCCATTTTCAAATATTGCTCCATAAGCAGACGATGCTGCATTTAACTGAGAGCGGGCCGTGTCGAAATTTGTAAATGATTCAGATGAGATCAAAGGCGGAGATGAAGATGGAACAAGTTCACGAGTAGAAGGATTATATAAGACTCCTTGTGGCGAGGTGGCTGACGAAGCAAGAGTGACGCCTTCTAGAAGTGGATTATTGGCAATGCCAGATAGCAAATTTTTAATGACTGTCGCCTTTGAAGAAATAGACGGTGGAATCAAAACAGAAAGACTCCTAACATATGAAGAGTTAGGAGCGTCAAAAAATACCTGCGATGCCTCCCCGATGAAAGTCTCTGCACCTAGTACTGGATCGGAGTTCATAAGGTCTTGTGAAAGACCTTGGTCGAGTGGCAGGCAAATTGGTGAAGACGAATTGGCCAAGTTTGACAGCCCAAAAGGCTGTGTGGCAGTGGACCTGAGGTTTGAAGGTCTAAGAGAAGAACTTGGAAGAAGGAGAGTTGAAATTCCAAATGAGACGAGTTTTGAAACGCCCTTTAGAGATAGATCATCAGTGCCCACGTATGCCGGAATTAGGGATTTTAAACCTAAAATACTTTTCAAAGTGACACTTCCCGACAAGTACTGATTTTCGACGTCTTGTTCTAAAGCAGAGTTAGCCAAGCTGGAGATGTTGATATTGGAAAACGGTTCTTCCACAAAGGGATGAAGCGAGTTGGACCCGATGAATTTTAGATCATTGAGTAAAGTAATCGCCGATTTCGATTTATCATTGCTTAACTCAACCAAAGTCGAAGGATCAATAGTGAAAGTAATCGGTGTTGAAAAATCTGCTGCCACTTCGTCCAGTTCTCCAATGGCACTGTTTATATCGGCTTCATTTAAACTTGAAGAAGGGCTTGAACCTTGGTTAAGCAAAGGCATAACGAGACTGATTCCAAGACGAGTTGGGGGAGAGTCTGGAGGAGCTAGGACAATGTGAGTCACCATTGAATAGATCTGAACTCTTGTAACTGGGTCGAGTAACGATACCTTTAGAGGGTAAATTCCAGGGCAGGTCGAATACTGGCATCCGACGCCTAACTCGACAGGAATTTCAGAAGGCAGAGCTTGAGTGGTTGGAGTTGGCAGACCTGGAGCTAAAAGGTTGACTGAAAAATTAATTGCGGCTGGACTCGATTGACCCACTAGATACTGTCCAACGGCCATCCCGCCAGTTGATGAAACCACACCGTATGGGTTGGTGATGCTTTGATCAAACGAGCTTCTAGAACTTAGCTTCATATACGTCGTAAGCTCTACCACCAGGTTTGATAAGGGAGTAGAGGTATCAACCTGGATGCTGAGATTGAAAATCTGACCAGGGTTGACAAAGGGAGACTGACTAATCAGCTTGATAGAAGAATCGTTGGAAGTAGCAGAAAAGTTCGTTTTGAGTGACACCGACTTGGGAGTGACCATAATTTGGCAAAAAACTACACAAACCAGACCTGCCATAAAAAACAAAGCGCCAAGCTTTGACCTAGATGCGGTTAATCCTCTTGTCGAATTTGATTGGGTCATGAATGATTTTTTTGTTTTTGCCATGTTTTCGGAGATATTTTTCATAACTTTTCTCCAAAATGAAGAACAAGTAGATGAAATCGCACTACCCTCAAATTAGTGCTTCCAGAGAGAGTAAAACCTATTGTTGATAAAGCTAGCGCCATAGCTGAGCTTTTTCGCGCCAATGACATCCCTATTTATCTTGTGGGGGGCTCAGTCAGAGATGCCGTGATTTCAAGAGATTACCTGGCAAAAACCCCGGATTTTGATTACACTACACCCGCCCGCCCTGATTTAATTGAGAAAATTCTCTCTCCTTGGGCAGATGCCCTTTGGACACAGGGAAAGAAGTTTGGCACGATAGCCTGCCTAAAAGACGGAATACGCCACGAAGTAACTACC
>JABEUL010000334.1 GCA_013044465.1 Acidimicrobiales bacterium | reverse complement strand
CATTTCCCAATATATTGTAAGACTCATTGTGCTACCTCTCGGAGAAGTTCTTGGAGCTCAGCTTCTAACTGCGAAATCTCAGCATCGATCTCTGAGAGCGGTCGAGTTTATGTTGATGAATCAGCTCTGTGTTTAGATTTAAATATCGATCGCAGGAATGGCAAATAGTTGGGAATAAAGGCAGCTACTGTAAAGCCAACTCCAAGTGATAATGGGACGCAAAGCAAATAGAGAATAGCTTTAACAAATATGTTTGTGGATGATGGAGTGACCCCTGAAACAAGACCAAGCAAAAATGTGAGTGGAAAGAGAGTTAATGTCAATATTGTTACTGCAGCGCTACTTAAAACCGAGCTCAAAGCTTGGACCTGGCTTGTATATAAAGTCAAATCTTGTGACACCTCGTCAAAAAGGTCTTCTAATTTATGTTTGGACTGATAAGCATGCAGCACTAGGTTGCCTGTTTCTTCTTCGCTAACATGGTGCCACCAAATTGAAGCTTTGAATTTTGCAAACGCTTCTTGCAGTGACAATAGAATATTAATATCAGGCGATCCAGTGCTTAGTGAAGCCAGCTGATCTGCAAGTGAATTCAATCCAGATCTTTGAAGCATTCCAAGTAGTATGCAATCTGTTAAAGTAGTATGTAAATGCCACTGTATTACATTTGAAGAGTTGTCTTCAGCCGTTTCGCCCTGTAGCCAACTTTCAAATGGGTTTGCGCTATTTATTATGTCATCAGAAAATACTAAAGCAGCTCCATCATGATTTATAAGTAAAGTGATGTCGGCAGTTGGTTCAATTAAATTGTTACCCTGGTTTAATTTTGCCAATTCACCGATTGGAGGATCATCAGATCGTAGCGTAGATAATTGCCAAGCTAATAGTGATCTCTCATAATCGAAGTAATCGGTTTTTTCATTATTGCCAGTGTTGCGAACTTTCCAAAATGAGTTATTTACTAATCCAGCAATAAAATTAAAGGATCTCCCAAGTTCAGGATTTTGAAATATTGCAAGGCAGTCTGAAGTAGTTTTATTTATGAGTGTCTTGAGGTCTGAGATTACTGCGGGCTGTCCAAAAGGCGCATGAATAATCAGGAGGTGAGATGGTGCCCACTTTGATTTGTTGCCAACTGGCATAGATACTAATTCCAGTAAGCAGCCCTGATCTTGTTTCCAATACCTATTTTCTGCACTATAAAGTGCAGCATCGACTCTCGATGACAAATTTCTGCTATCTCGCTCGTTGTAGTTCTCGTCAATTGTCTCTCTGTCGAAGGTAGTTTCTCCGATATGCAAGGGAAGAACCCCGGCATTCCAACCTTCATAGATGGAGTACCTGTTAACTCGAATCTCGATAATACTGGCGAACGAACCATCAATTTCCAAGTTATTCATTTTTGCTACTAACCAACGCTGGATAATAATTCCACAATTTAATCACATGCTTTCCGCGAACATTATCTATTATAGAAATTGCCGACGTATCTAAAGTAAAGATCTTTCCCATTGGGGCCGTT
Source organism: Acidimicrobiales bacterium (assembly GCA_013044465.1). GTDB lineage: Bacteria > Actinomycetota > Acidimicrobiia > Acidimicrobiales > JABEUL01 > JABEUL01. The sequence continues at coordinate 1,497 of JABEUL010000334.1, read as the reverse complement.
AGGCCAATTGCAATTGCGCTAATAACTCTTATGATGTGACCATGTGCAAATACAAGTACAGGTTTGGGCTCATCTGCAATTTGATTTAAGAACGATTGAGCCCGTTTCCCAACATCTTCTATGCTTTCTCCACCAGGGCAGCCATGATCCCAAATATCCCAATCTGATCGAATTTGCCGGATCTCAAAAGGTGTAAGACCCTCATACTTTCCGTAATTATATTCTCTAAGTTCATCAGAAATGGCTATTTTGTCAGAACTCAGACCAGTCGCCAATTTAGCAGTTGCATATGCACGTCTTAGAGGACTAGAAAACACTGAAATTGAGGCAAGGTCTTCGGATAGCACGCTTACGATAGTAGACTTCAGCAATTTAGCTTGATTGATTCCACTATCATTTAACGGTATATCGGTTAAGCCTGTATGTCTTCCTGAAAGACTCCAATTGGTCGTGCCATGTCTTACCAATATTATTTTCAACTATTCTCCCTGCTGCTCTACATTGTCAATACCAAGAACTTTTAGTCTAGACACAATTCGATTGGCTCGTTTGCCTTCGCCATTTGTGGTGAGTTGTGCTAAAACAGATACAAACATAGTTTGATTATCAATATCTGGGTGACCTTCAAACAAAGTGCTTTCTCGCAGAAACTGTAAGCCACTTTCAAAGTTACCTTTTTGAATTTCCAATTCAAACAAGTCAACAGAGGTTTCTTGATAACCCTGTTGGAACCCGATTTCCTCGTGTAGTTTTAGCGCTAAGCCTAACTCGTGGGCTGCATCTTTGAAATCAGCTGCATCCGGATCAGAAGAAATAGATAAAATTCTTTCGAGCAGGAGTAAACCCTTATATTGACGAGCTATTGCCTCAGAGCGTAAGGCGTTTATTTGATGACTCCAATTCAACACTGCCTCTACCTGTTTAATTGCTTCTTCTGAACGATTAACAAGTCTTAAAGCTTTTGCATAAGGTATAAGAAGTTGATGAGATGCTGTACCACGATCTTGAAACTCAAGCGCTTTTTCATAGAGGTATATCGAGCCTTCCGCGTCTCCATGGGCACGTGCATATTTAGCGCGATTACGATAAGATCTAGCTCTAGCTTCCCGGGAACTAGATTCATTAACATTTGCCGTTTCTAAGTCCAAGTAGTGTTTGTACAAATCTTGATTATGCATCGAAAGCTTATTGTCCAATCCAGAAAGTCTTTCTGCTTCTCTCATATGAAGTTCGGCTAGATCTGCTGACACCTCAGCAATCAATTCTCTATCATTGGCCTCCAATGCAAGTCTCTCACAAAGCTCATAGTTTTTTAAGGCCTCGTCAATATTGCTACGTAATTTATAGATATCTCCTATGTGGTTTAATGCCCATCGGTATGAACTGGGTGATTCAGATGAATCTAAAATTAGCTTCAGTTCCCTTAGCGCACTATCTAATTGGCTAGATAATTTCAGTGATTCACCAACTTGCAATCTAACCTCATCTATCTTTCTG
>JABEUL010000333.1 GCA_013044465.1 Acidimicrobiales bacterium | reverse complement strand
GCCATGAATCATTACAATTCACTCTAATGACTCTAAAGTCGCTAGTTCTTTCTACCCCAATAGATCCCCTTCTCAAAGAGGTTGCAGAGATTCCAAATGGTGAGGTCTCAATACCCGAGGCGGCGTGGGCCTTTAGCCTCGCTCAGCTTGTATTAGTTGAGCGAATTGCCCCAGTTTCTTTAGTAGTAGTTCCCACAATTACTGAATCAGAAAAAGTTACTAGGGACTTAAAGACTTTTGTGGGTGATTCGGTAGATGTTATTGAATTTCCACCTTGGGAAACACTTCCCTTTGAAAGGGTAAGCCCAAGCGCTGGCGTAATGGGTCAGCGATTGGAAGCTATTTGGACAATATCAAAGGCAGATGAAGCAGGTGGAGCTAAGAGGCCCAAGATTGTTGTGGCCTCCATCAAGGCAGTGCTAGCGAGAATCCCAATAACAGCTATTGGGGTTGATCCTTTTATTGTCAAAAACGGACAAGAACTTGATCCGACTCAGTTAGTCGAAGAGTTGGTGACGCTAGGTTATACAAGGCAGTACCAAGTAGAGGCCCATGGGGAGGTGGCTCTTCGGGGTGGGATCCTCGATATATTTCCACCAAGTTCAAATACTGCATATCGAATTGATTTTTTTGGGGACGAAATTGAGTCAATTAATAAACTGGATCTAGATGACCAGCGCTCACTTGAGTCGATTGATGAAATAGCAATATTTGGAACGAGGGAACTTCTTCCAAATGCTGAAATCAAATCTCGTGCGAGCCAGTTAGTGGATGAAGCCCCTTTTGCCAAAGCTGTTTGGACAAAGTTCATCGACGGAATGTTCTTTGACGGCATGGAGAGTTTCTTGCCTTGGCTTGATAGTGATAAGAGAAATGTAATATCTCTTCTTCCAAAAGATAGTGCGATTTTCCTTTTTGACCCAAAACGAATCCGAGATCGCTCAAGTGAAGTGATTGAAGATGAAAAGTCATTAGCCCATGTTCTAGCGTCGACCTGGGGTACTACGGGAGATGACATTCCTGTGTTGCATCTGCCCTATGAAACACTTATGGCAGATACTAGGGCCAATGTCTTATTAGTTCCGCCCATTGCATCCGGCCCAGATGTCTCTCACTTAAATGCCAGAAGTTGGCCGAGACCACTCGGGGCCGTAGGGGATGTAATGGTGATGCTTTCAAATATGGTCAAAGAGGGCTTCCGAGTGGTGGTGTGTGCTGATGGAATTGGTTCTGCAGAGAGGATTGCTAAGGACTTAACAGGGAGTACAAATGATGCAATTTTGGCTGTAGACGGAGCTATTGGCCATGTGCCAGGCATCTATGTGACGGTAGCTTCACTTGAAAACGGTGTGATCTTACAAGATGCTCGGACCGCTCTTTTAGGTGAAGCTGACTTAACTGGACGCAGAAGGCTTCATAAAGTAGCAAAGTCAAGAAGAGTTCAAGTCGACGGGTTTTTTGATGACTTGATGCCAGGCTCTTATGTAGTACACCGACAACATGGCATTGCAAAATTTAAAGGTTTAGTTAAGCGTAATCTTGCAGGCAGCGAGCGAGACTACTTGCTTTTAGAGTACAGAGGAACAGATCGCCTATATGTTCCAACGGATCAGATGGCCTCCATAACCCCCTACTCAGGAGGAGACAGCCCATCACTTTCAAAAATGGGTGGAGCTGATTGGGCCAAAACCTCGTCTAAGGCCAGAGCGTCAGCAGCAAAGGTTGCAACTGAGCTAGTTGAGCTTTATAAATCGAGAATGTTAACACCAGGATTTGAATTTCCAAGTGAGACTCCATGGGACAAAGAGCTTGCCTCTAGTTTCCAATATGTTGAAACCCGTGATCAACTTAAGGCCATTAATGAGGTATTTCAAGACATGGAAACACCAATTCCAATGGATCGACTGGTCTGTGGTGATGTGGGATTTGGAAAGACTGAGGTGGCAATTCGAGCGGTATTTAAAGCAGTACAAAGTGGCAAACAGGCAGCGATACTTGCTCCTACGACAATTCTTGCTCACCAGCACTTCGCTACTTTTTCCGAAAGATTTGCACCGTTTCCAATTAAAACCGAAGTTCTCTCCAGGTTTATCTCTCAAAAGGAGGCCAAGGAGGTTCAAAGGGGGCTGAAAGACAAATCTATTGACGTAGTTATTGGCACTCACCGGCTACTTGGAGATGACATTGAATTTAGCGATTTGGGGCTACTTGTAATAGATGAAGAACAACGATTTGGCGTAACCCATAAAGAAGCTATTAAAGCCAAGTCCAAAGGGGTTGATATTCTCACACTCAGTGCAAGCCCAATTCCTAGAACCTTGGAGATGAGCCTAACTGGCATTCGGGACCTAACTCTTATTACCACTCCTCCAGCTGCCAGACAGCCAATACTTACCTATGTTGGGGAATTTGACAAACAGGCAGTCTCAGAAGCTATCAGAAGGGAGCTTTTGCGGGAAGGCCAGCTCTTTTATGTGCATAACAGAGTAAGAGACATTGACTTAGTTGCAAAGGAGCTAGAAGAACTGGTTCCAGAAGCCAAGATCTTGGTAGCGCACGGTCAGATGGACGAGGGGATGCTCGAGAAGATAATTATGGATTTTTACAATGGCCTAGCCGACGTACTTGTCTGTACGACAATCATTGAATCTGGCATTGATATGCCAACTGTCAATACTTTGGTCGTAGATAGAGCAGATAGGTTGGGTCTTGGCCAAATGCACCAACTACGAGGCAGAGTCGGCCGTGGAGGCAAGAGGGCATACGCATACCTTTTCTATCCACCTGATAAATCCCTCACTGAAACTGCGAACGAGAGGCTTAGAACAATTGGGGAAGAGACCGAGCTTGGATCTGGATTCCGTCTTGCCATGAGAGATCTCGAGATAAGAGGAGCAGGCTCGCTCTTGGGAGAAGCGCAGTCGGGTCATATTGCAGCAGTTGGGTACGATCTGTATGTACAGCTAGTACATGAGGCGGTCTCACTTCTAAAAGGAGAGCCTGTTGAGGCTGATCCTGAACTCACTATTGATCTTGGATGCCGTGCTTATCTTCCCGTTGATTACATTGCAAGAGATGACATTCGACTTGAGGTATATAAGCGCATCGCAGAAACTAGGACCCTAGTTGAAGTAAACGAGATTAAGGCTGAGTGGATTGACAGATTTGGCGTGATTCCAGAAGCGGGAAATACTTTACTCGAACTGACCAAACTTCGAGTTATTGCACTTTCAAAAAATATCGAGGAAATCTCCATTGGGCCCGAGAGAACTTCAACTGGGGAACAAGTTGGGACAGATAAGAAAGTCATTACGATTAGGCCAATTGAGCTAAAAGCTTCTCAAGAGATGAGACTAAAAAGAGTTGCACCGAAAAGCAGATACAGGCCCAACTACTCTGAATTACTTGTTTCCAAAGACGACCTAGATTCAGCTCTAGATTTGACAACTGGTTTCTTGAAATTTATTAGTGATTTATTTCAACTCGAAGAGGATAACTCTTGATTTCCATTAAGGTTCTTTCCAGTTAGCTGCGACACAATAAGGTCCACCACAACCTCGGGTATGACAGCTTTGGTAGTAGCTACGAGATCCGGTAGTTCCCAAAGGCGGCTGGAAAGGCCGTAAAAAAAATAGTCAATAGTTAATTGCCAAGGCAAAATAGTAGATAGTATAGACTTTTATTTCATTTATTAATAAAGGGGAACAAATTTGGAAAACTTAGTGCAAGATGTTAAATGTTTTAGTAACAAAGTTAGAGTAGATGTAAGTAAGTTTAAATTATTCTCAAAAGCTATCGTCTCAATATTTTTAGCAACTGTCTTAGTTGGTTGTGGATCTTCGTCAAAACCTGTTAATTCACCTGCAGTAAACCCTGCGACTTCGACAAGTATTAGCTCCTCAGCGCAGTCCCTTGACGGGCTGACGTTAGAAACACTTGGCGCACCCACTAACTATGATGGAGGTCAAACAGATAATACTCAAACTATTGAGACATATACGGAGCATTCACCAAACGATTGGGAAATG
>JABEUL010000332.1 GCA_013044465.1 Acidimicrobiales bacterium | reverse complement strand
GACTACTCATCAAGCAAGTCCTCCAACTTTCCCTTCAATTTCGATTACGCGTCAGTTGCCCCACCTCACTTAGCTGTCATTCCCATCCATATCCCGATTTCCTCCAAGTCCTTCCTCACACATCTGGATTTAACTAGGGAAGCTACAGAATCTCTTCCTACAACTACTCCCAAATCCTGTCATACAATCCTAAAAAAGGAAGGAGCCTATTTACATAGGTGGAACCCTGGCCGAAAACTAACGCGATTTGTTTTGACTTTTCAGCCTGCGCTAAATCTTGCCCAGTGGCTTTTCAAAGATCATTTCTGACCAAGTATTCCGCTTCATTGATTTCAAGTTAAAGTTTTGAGCCTTCGTGCTGTTTGTTTTGAAACGATGAGTTGGCCCATCCAAAGAATCACCAATTAGGAGTTCTGCTCGGAATGCTTTCACATAGGTATAAAAAATAGACACGTCGTTACGATTGGGTTTTCAAAAAAATATACTGGTTGGTCATGCATGTGGCACGACGACCTAATTTGGCAGTTGCATAAATTGAATAATTGCAGGTGAAAGCTACTGTTAAAATATGAAGCCATCTGCACTGATAATGCTGAAGTCGCTGGTTCAAATCCAGCTAGCCCCACCAAAACACCTGGTCAGAGTATGTTTATTTAATTAGTCATTTTTGTAAATGCCCCTTATTTACCACTCGTGCCCCCTGTTGGGGTCACGCCGGGGCACGTTTGGGGCACGCCGGGTCACGAAATTGATCCTTTTTACCCACCATTTCCAAGCGCTTTCTCAAACCTAATCCAGAGAAGTTTCACCGCTTTTCTCTCAGCGGATGAATGCGACTTTATTTAGATCTGACCAATCAAACTTGAAGATCATCTTGTAGATTGTATTGAGCGAAAGTAGCATAAGTAATGTGTACGACTTTATAGGGCAGATGCTGTTAGGTATTGCTAACGTTGCAGGTTGGGGAAGTATGGCAGCTGGTGCAGTACCTATATATGTGGATTTCTTAATAAGTCTCAAGTCGGCCGCGTATCTACTGGATTTAGCGTGTCTGGGAATTGGTGGCGGAAGTGCTGTCATTCACTCTCTTTCAGAGTTGTCAAAGGCTCCTATTTCTTTTGCTACTTCAGTTCCCTACACAGATATATGGTCCAACTTAATTGGAGCAGGATGCTAGAGTTTGCAACAATCTCTCAAGCCAAGTTACATTTATTGACAAATGTAACTGTCCCTCACAATCAGGATAGTTGACGCATTAGAGTCTAGAACTGAGGAAGCATATATAGGAATAAATTACGCCACGTTCTTGGTAGACGTAAATCCTTCAATTCATTCCAAAATTGGATAGAGCTCAGCAATTAAAATTGAAGAACAAGTTGTAGATCTTGTGGAGCAGAAAGTAGCATAAGTAATGTGAACGGTTTTAAGGGGCGGATACAATAACTATTTACTCACAATGTCGAGGACTATAGACCACGATTTGTCGTAATTGTTGCCTCGCAATTGTACAACTAGTGGGGTATTCGCTAGAACGCGTTATCTCGACTACAATATTTACATCAGTAGTGTAATAATGCGCTTTATTTTGCTGCTCCATTGATGTTTTTAAAAATCTTTGAAATTTGCTCACGATTTTGTATCTGTGGTGGATCTATTAATTGATGGTTAAAATTAGCGAAGAAGGTGTGTCGCGAATGGAAATGACTGAAAAGCCATTTGATGAAATAAAATTCACTTCTATGCCTCGGGTCAGCACCGGCGATGTAGAACAGTGGCCTCAGGATTTTCTGCATTTTTACCAATCGAATATTGAGGCATTCATAAAGCTTGCTTTTGTGATAGTTCAATCTGTTCCAGTCGCACAGGACATTGTGCAAGATGCCTTTATTTCAGTGAACAGACGTTGGGTCAACATTCATTCGCCACTATCGTACACTCGCATATCAATAGTTAACGGATGCAAGAAGTACCTTCGGAGAAAACGTATTGAAGAAATAGTACTTCCGAGGCTTGCAAAAAGGGAAATCCTTGAAATAAACCAAAGATCCGAACTAGAAGGAATCATATTGACTCTGCCGAGCAGAGAAAAGATAGCAATAGTTCTCCGATACTATGCAGACATGTCGGAGAAGGAGATAGCAGAGGCCGTTGGCTGTTCAGTTAATACCGTTCCTGGACTGATTGCCAGGGGAGTTGAAAAGCTGAGAAGAAAGATAATTCAAGATGGAATTTGAAAGCTACATACGAGAAGGCCTAAAGAAAATGGCAGACAGGGTGAACCTAAATACAGATCTAAGTGCACCACTTCCAAAAAAAGAGAAGGGTTTCAAATCACTGTATTTCAAAATTTTACTAATTGCCGCGGTTTTAACAATACTGGCTGTTATTTCTATACTGGTCGAAACCGGCGGCAACACTAGCCACGATTCACACCTTAGGACTTCATCCAGCATTTCCAGTTCGACAACAACAAGTGGGACGAACGGGGCTAGTTCATCATCGATACAGTCAACATCAACGACTTCCGGTGGAATAACTAAAACCACTTCGACTACTTCAGGAATGACGACAACTACGGTAGTTAGCAATCCGGATGTGCCAGGATCTACATTTGCTCAAGACACGCCGTCGGAACCGCCGGCGACCAAAAGCGAATTTCACGGTATTGCTTGTCCAGCGGCGCTTACATGTTATCTAACTGGCCTTTATAGTCCGAGTGGAAACGCAAATCTTCGAATTCCTCAAATCTTCAAAACTACTGATGGCGGCAAGAACTGGTCATCTTTAAACCTTCCGGCTGGAACATATTCACTCAACGCAATTGCGTGTCCGACCTCAGGCAACTGTTGGGCTGTTGGAAACTACGCAATCTTATATACCGATAACGGTGGCCAAAGCTGGGTAAATCAGTTCCCTTCAAGTAGTTCAGGTGTTGTGTTCGAAGCAATATCTTGCATAAATTCGATGGAATGTGTAACAGTGGGATGGACTTCCGGTGCTTCCGATTCGGAGATTGATTTTACAACTAACGCAGGAAATTCATGGGTCAAGATGCCGAATCCAACCCAAGGCAGCGGAAATGTATCGGGGGCACTCATGGGTACAATTGCCTGTCAGTCGTTAACCAGTTGTATTCTTGGTGGAGCCCAGCAACCCCAAGCTGGAACTATCAACCACCAAATTCCGCCGGGTGTCATTATTCAAACATCTGATGGAGGATCGAATTGGAACGTTTTGACAACCTTAGGAGGATCTTCACTTCCGGCAATAAATTCCCTGCGTTGCCCGAGTAATAAGCAAGGTGTACCCACGG
>JABEUL010000331.1 GCA_013044465.1 Acidimicrobiales bacterium | reverse complement strand
GGAATCTAAGGTTAGTTATTCTGCTCTATTCGAAAGTTTTACAAAAGGAGCAGACGCCTGCAGGGAGTTAGTTCAAAGTGGCCTGAACCCAGCAAACTGTAGGCTTCTTGACCCCCTTGAAGCTTTCATTAGTGGTGCCGGAGATGGCACCAGGGCTGTTTTGATAGTTGGATTTGAATCCGGTGATCACCCAGTTGACCATCTGGAGAAGCGATCTATTGAAATAGTTATGCAAAATGGAGGTGTGGTAAGTGGGAAGAAAGAGAATGAGACTTGGAAATCCTCTTTTATTCGGGCACCATACATCAGAGATTCGCTGATTCGCCTGGGACTAATAGCCGAAACTTTTGAAACTGCAATTAAGTGGAATAAATTTGAGGAATTTCACCGGGCTATTTTGGAAAGCGTGACCAATGGGATTGAAAGGGTCGCTGAAGGGAAAGGACTTGTGACCTGTAGGCTTACTCATTTGTATCCCGATGGTGCAGCCCCCTACTTCACGGTATTAGCCAAGGCCAGGTCGGGCTCAGAGATCTCGCAGTGGATGGAGATTAAAGAGCTAGCTAGTCAGGCAATACTGGAAAATGGTGGCACAATTACTCATCACCATGCAGTAGGCCGAGACCATCAGAAATGGTACAAAAGCGAGATTCCAGAACCTATATATAGGGGTTTTGAAGCCTTAAAACACCATTTTGATCCCCAAGGCATTTTAAATCCGGGTGTTGTGATAAATCTTTAGTTCCTCACTCAACTAGCCTAGAGGTGTGGCAAAAATCGAAATCGTGGCTGTTGAGGAGGGCTCAGCGGCAAAATTAGCCGGAATTCAAAGCGGAGATGAACTCATAAATATCAATGGGCTAGTGCCCCGCGACATCCTGGAGTACCGTCAGTTAATTGATTCTTCAAATGTCGCAATTGAAATACGCCGCAAGGGTGAGAGTCACCAGGTTGAAGTTGAACGTGACTTTAACGAACTAGTGGGAATGGAAGTGTCCTCGTCTGTTTTTGACAAAGTGCGGACCTGTGACAATCACTGTGAGTTTTGTTTCATTTATCAGTTGCCAAAGGGTATGCGCAAAAGTCTTTACCAAAAAGACGATGACTACCGTCTTTCATTTCTATATGGAAACTTCACCACTCTAACTAGATTTACAGAATCGGATTTTGAGCGTGTAGTAACTGAAGGCCTCTCTCCACTTTTTGTATCGATTCATGCAACCGATCCTCATGTTCGAGCAGATATGTTACGAAATAAGAGAGGCGCAGTCAGTCTTCGTTGGCTTAGGCATCTTTTAGCTAATGGTATCGAGGTACACGGGCAGGTAGTTGTTTGCCCTGGGGTAAATGATGGGGCAGTTTTGGAAGATACTCTCGCAAGTGTTCTCGAGCATTACTCTCAGTTGAAGAGCCTCGCCTTGGTCCCTCTTGGCGTAAGCGATTATACTCCTGAGTCTTCTTCACGTATGCGTCCACACACAAAACAAGAGGCAGAAGCAATTATTGATTTAACATTGGAGTGGCAAGAGATATTCAATAGGACTCTTGCTCACCCCATGGTCTATGCGAGCGATGAGTATTTCCTAATTGCAATGCGGGAATTTCCCAATGCGGATATCTATAGATGCAGCGAACAGATAGAAAATGGAGTCGGCCTTAGCTCGAACTTCATTAAAGAGTGGCAAGGACAAAACGAAAATCTACATTCTTATAAATCAGGGTTTTTCCAGTGGGTGGATGGTGCTCCAAATGGGAGCTATAGGCCAAAATTATTTCCGGGTACGTCGCTAGAAGATAGTCGTGAAAAATTGAAAGTTAGCTCAGGCAGAATCAAGGTCTTGACAGGGGAGTATGGAAAGTCCATTTTGGAGCCTTTGGTGGCCGATTTAAACCTCAAACTAGTTGATATTTGTGCAATTAAAAATGAATACTTCGGTGGAAATATAGGTGTAGCTGGACTCCTAACTGGTGAGGATATTAATAAGACGCTTGATAAATATTCTGATGACGATGTCTTTCTTCTTCCCGATGTTTGCCTGAATGAAGGCAGATTTTTGGATGGAATGAGCACCGATGGCCTCAGCAAGTCAGTAGTAATTGTTCCAACCTCTGGTTATCAGTTGCGAAAAACCCTTGACTATTTGGTATCAGAGACGATTTAGATGACTATAAATTTAGGAAAAGTGGTTATCGTTGGAAGACCAAATGTTGGAAAATCTACTCTTGTCAACCGGATGTGCGGTTCTAGGCAAGCAATTGTCGAGCATTTACCGGGTGTTACCAGAGACCGAATAGAGAGAGATGTTCAGTGGAGCGGATATAGCTTTAAGGTAGTAGACACTGGTGGCTGGCTGCAACTGGGTAGTGCACTTGATCAAAAAGTCTCCGGTCAAGTCCAAGTTGCAATGGATAATTCGGACTTAATTCTTATGGTAACGGATGGAACTGTTGGTATTACCGATGAAGACTTACAATTTGCCAAGATTGTGAAAAGAGTAAAAAAACCAGTTATTCCTATTGCAAATAAGGTAGATTCACTTAATCAGGAGGCCGATGCCTGGCTAATATCAAAGCTAGGACTCGGTCAACCAGTATTGGTCAGCGCGATCCACGGAAGAGGAACTGGAGATCTACTTGATCAAATCGTGGATGTCCTAAAGAAGAATCAAGTTCAAGCTGATGAGGTGTCAGATGGTGATTCACAAGAGAAGACCGAAGATGAGCCTGAAGTCACGGACCAAATACTAAAGGTAGCAATAGTAGGCAGACCAAATGTTGGAAAATCTACGCTATTTAACCGATTGGCCGGTCAAGAACGGGCAATTGTTCATGATATGCCCGGGACCACGAGAGATACAGTTGACACACTTGTGGAATTTGGAGGTAATACCTGGAAGCTCCTCGACACTGCAGGGATGAGGCGAAAATCCAAGATAGACACCGGAACAGAACACTACTCAGTGGTAAGAGCGCTAAAGGCTGTCGATGAGAGCGATATTGTCCTATTTGTCATTGATTCAACCCAAGGCGTAACCCATCAAGACCAACGACTAGCCGAACGAATCGATAACTCAGGATCACCCATTGTAATAGTTTGCAATAAATGGGACCTACTAAGTGTTGATGAAAAACTTGCGATGCGTAAGGAGGTTGAAGATGAGTTGGCATTCGTTGGCTACAGTCCTTTAATTTCCATTTCAGCCCTCTATGGGAGAGGAGTTCTAAAGCTCCCACAGTTGATTGAAAAGGCTAAAGATGCCTATCAAAGAAGAATACCAACTGCAATTCTCAATGAAGCTATAAATAAAGCTCAAATAAAACACCCATCTCCTCAAGGGAAAATCCTCTATGGAGTCCAAGGTGCCACAGATCCACCCACCATTACCTTATTTGCAAATCGTAGGTTGCCGACTTCTTGGCTACGGTATCTTGAGCATCAACTTAGGGATGAATTTGACCTGGAAGGATCTCCAGTTAAGTTACGAGTGAGGATTAGGGGTGGAAATTAGGGGATGTCTCAAGGAAATAACCTAGATGAACCCAGATCGGAAGAAGATCTAAATGAAATCCCCGAAGGCGAGCCAGGCAACTCGCCGGTGCCGTGGCACTTTAAGGCATTTTTGGTGGTTACGGTAATATATCTTATCTACCGGGCATATCAAGGAACTGAATGGATAATCCATCACGTACGAATTTGACATTAAACAAGTAGATGTCTTCAAGACGAATATTATAAATGTAGCAATTCTCAAGTGCAACTTGTTAAACTATTATGACTGTAAACATGGCTTTCAACCATTAAAAGGGTTTTTGCAGCAAGGAAAACAATGGAGGAACATTTAATTTGAAAAAAAATAGCCTGGCCTTTGCGTTAGTTATTATGGCTATTATTATGGCTGCCTGTGGAGGGACTACTCCTAGTATTGTTACCTCTACGACTAAACCCATTACTCTGACTCCGGTAAACATACTTCCGTTGCCACAAAATACATTGGCTGAAGCTGCACCACTATTTAATGGTGGGATATGGATACTTTCTGGCACAAATAATGCGAAAAGTATTTCCGAATATGACGTCACTTCCCAAAGTGTTGTAAATAAAGTTCCGGTAAGTTCTAATTCTCAATCGCTAGCCACGGTAAGCGGAGAGTATCTAGCCTTAGGTACAGCTACAACAAAATTTTCCGGAGCACTTTATATTTATGACGGTATTACTGGAGCCCTTACTCACACGATCCCCATGCCGGGATCAGTGTCTTCGATCTCTTCTTCTCAGGAACTGAACATAATTTATGCGCTTGTTAATGTTCCTAATGCAAGATCAATTGTTTCGATTGATCTAACCACCTTCAAAGTGCAAAATTCTTTTCCGGTTGCCTCAAATGCAATTTCTATAAGTATTGGAGTTGATCCCAAAACCATGTTTGTTTTACAAGGTGATGGCACTGTTGACAGTATCTCCTCGAGCAATGGAACTATTTCAAGCCAGCTAAAAGCAGGTGATACAGGAACTTCGCTTGCTTTGAGTGGTAACTTACTAAATCTATTGGTATTAAAGTGTGCCCTTTCTATTTGCAATATTGCTGTAGTAAATACGTCAACCGACCAAGTCGAAGCCGCACTTCCAGCGCCACAGGGCTGTGTGGCAATTCAGTTTTCACCAGGTGGGACTTTCCTCTATGACGTCGTGTCTTATCTGGCTGCATCTAACCTCCAAGTTTTCGATGTACATAAATATGTTTCGTAAGAGTATTCTCTAGAATTTCAAAAATAAAAACATTGTGTGGGAATAGAGTTGCAGGTAGTGAATGGTCCCTAGATGGGTAAGTTGATTAAGTTTGACTTTAAGTTGGTCACTGTTTAGCAATAGTTAAAATAGTTTACTTACTTTCTATTGCTGAGCAGCAGATGAACTTGTTTCAAGATATTTAAGAACCTTAAGAACCGCACAACATAACAAGCTTCAAAAGTAATTCTGGCTCAGATTCTCCATCTTGGCACCGTTGCAGACAGTGAGCTATTTGTCGAACTAAGTGAATTCCAGAAAAGCTACAATGAACGTGCTTTTAGAGCTAATTGAAGAGCAACAAACAACGTGTATTGATGGTCACTAGCCATTCGGTAGGGAGAGAATTACAGCATTTGCGTAAGCGACAAGTGATATTAATATAACCAACCAGAAAATCCAAGTAAATATCTGGGAATTAAGTTTTGTGTCAGAACGATTCTTTAACGCCTTACGTATTTTCTTTATTGGTTCCACAATGGAAACGTTTTTGGAAAGCAACGCTTCTATTCCAATGCCGGCTGCAATCAAAAGGGCCGCTTCCATGGAGATCCGATATCTTGCTAAATAGCCAGCCAAAGTAATTGTAAATGTAGTTATAACTGGAAAAATTAGAATTGGAAGATAAGGTAGTTTTTTACGACGCAAAGAAACTATAGCAATTGCCAGAAGACCGAAAAGTAAGTAGTCAGAAAGAAATGCAATGGTCTGAATCCATAATGGCCATCGTGTTGTAATTTCCTGTGTGTCCCAAGTATTTTGGTTAACCGGATTTATTAAGTGCCAAGTTCTCAAGACCCTTGTCAATATTACATTTGGGACTTGATTTCTGTTGGACCAAATATAATGGTAAACAATGTGCCTCAAAGCATAATCGGTCTGGGAGTTGTCCCATGACGCCTGGCCTTGTTGAAATGTGCTTTGCGTGAGATACGGGTAAGAACTGTAGCAATAAGTGTCAACGTTGCCTAAATCACGAGTGTAATAAGTATTTGGACAGTTGCTGTCAAGTAAAAATGTACCGGTAGCCGTTGAGAGCGGGTCAAAGTATTTATACGTTACGATATTGCCATAAAGAATCGGTGAGAGTACCATTAAAAAGGCAAATGTAACGACAGAAAAGTCAAAAAGTTTCAACTTTAATGTGAAGCGTTTTTTCGAAAGCACTAATGGCAGAATCAATAAAGGAATTAGAGCTACGTTTTCAGTCCTGTCTAGAGCGGCAAGTCCTATTTCAACGCCTAAAGCGATGCTCGTGCTAACCTTTGGGTGAAACCACCATTTATAGGC
>JABEUL010000026.1 GCA_013044465.1 Acidimicrobiales bacterium | reverse complement strand
GTCCTATTCCATTTTCTACGATTGAAATCACCGCATCTGCTGCCACTTTGACAGATGCTCTTAGAAGTTCGGCTTCAATAGCACTTGGCTTAGACAAGACATAATCGGCGCCGTTTTGATTCGGCCTCCCTATGCCAACTCTAATCCTTAGAAAATCCTGTGTATGAAGGTGGTTTCTAATAGAAATTAAACCATTGTGACCAGCAAGTCCTCCACCCACCTTGATCTTAATTTTCCCGCAAGGAAGGTCAAGTTCATCGTGAATAATTATCACTGAGTCAATTTGACCAGAAAAGGAAGAGCGCTCAAAAAGTTTCCTCACACTTATGCCCGAGTCGTTCATAAATGTTTGAGGTTTTACCAACTGCAAAGATATATTGGAACCAATACTACTTTGAACAGTAAAATCAGTAATTTCAGATTTGGAAAGCTTGTCAGATTTGAACGAGACACTAAAGCGATCCGCCAGGGAATCTACTGCCTTAAAGCCTATGTTGTGCCTAGTATCTTTGTACTGACTTCCCGGATTTCCAAGGCCAGCAACTAAAAAGTCAATTCCCAGTTGATTATCCTCTTCTTATTAGGGGGTAACCTCGGCGGTTTCACCCTCAACTGGAGTTCTAACAACTTTCGGCGGAGCCCCTATAACCACGATTACTTCGGGATCTGCCTCGACTTTGACATCTTTAGGCAGTTTGAGATCCTCAAGTTTAATTGTCCCGTGAATGACAAGATCCGTTACATCAACTTCAATTGAATTAGGAATTGAGGCCGGGACTGCTCTGAGGGTGACGGTAAAGACCTGTTGTTCGACTCGACCATCACCTCTTGTGACCGCTTGGGCATCTCCTACAATATTTACTGGCACTTCAGCTGTTATCTCTTCGTCTCTATTGACGATCAAGAGATCTATATGTGTAACTGTGTGTCGAACAGGGTGATGCTGAACCTCTTTGGCTACTGCTAGGTGCGATGATCCATTGAGAGTTACATTCAATAGCGCATTTAGCCCTGCATCTGTTGTAAAAGCACCGCGAAGATCTCTGGCGTCCACGCTAAAAGCGGTTGCTTCGAACCCGTGGCCATATATAACACCAGGTATCTGACCTGATCGGCGCACTCGTCTGGCTTCAGTGGTACCTGATGCTCTCGGTGTATTTAAAGTCAGTGCAATCTCAGACATAAAGGCTCCTTGGAAATGATTTCTTGTAGGTCAAGCATTTTACTTGATTTCTAACCCGGTCTAAAAAACACCCAGGTTAGAGAGTAATAAGTGGATCTCAGGCTAAGTTGTGTCCGCCAAAGATCTCAGATACTGAAGTGTCTTCAAATACAGCATCAATGGCATCACCAATGATTTTTGCCACCGAAAGCACCTCTAGCTTGTCAATTAGTCTCTCTTTAGCCAATGGCAAAGTGTTAGTTATGACAACTCTTTCAATTGGTGCAGCCTTCAGACGGTCGAGTGCTGGGTCAGATAAAAGTCCGTGGGTGGCCATTGCCCAAACCTCTTTGGCACCGTGACTTCTGAGAAGTTCTGCAGCTGCACAAATTGTTCCTGCAGTATCAATCATGTCATCAATCAAGACACAAATACGATCTTTCACCTCACCCACGACATGTAGAGCCTCAACCTGGTTAGCAGTTCCATGTGGCCTCCGTTTGTGCACAAGAGCTAGGTCCATGCCAAGTCGCTGGCCAAACCTCTCGGCTACTTTCACACGTCCAGCGTCTGGAGCCACAATCACTGCATTAGCACTTGCCTCACGCTGGAGATATTCGATTAATACCGGCATTGCCGTCAGGTGATCAAAAGGTACATCGAAAAACCCTTGGATCTGCCCAGAGTGTAGATCCACGCTAACTACTCGATCAGCTCCTGCAACAGAGAGCATATCTGCAACTAGTTTGGCTGTAATTGGTTCTCTGCCGCTTGATTTCCTATCTTGCCTTGAATAGCCGTAATAGGGACAAACTGCAGTAATTCGCTTCGCAGATGCCCTCTTGGCAGCATCGATCATAATCAACTGCTCCATAAGTGCATCGTTTACCGGACCTGAGTGAGTTTGAATAATGAAAACGTCGGTTCCTCTAATGGACTCACTAAATTTGCAGTGCACCTCGCCATCGGCGAACTCTCTTAAATTGGCATCTCCAAGTTCAACTCCGAGCTCCCGAGCTATCTCCAAGGCAAGTTCTGGATGGGATCTTCCAGAGTAGATTGCCAGCCTTCGCTTGGGTACCAATTCGATTGTCAAGATTCCTCACTTGCTTGAAAAAATGGACCTGTAATCTCCCCGTCAGCTACTCTGCTGCCAGGATTCAAAAGCGCAAACGGTCCAACCTTTGCATCGCTTCCTATTTCGGCCGAAAAGCCAACAGTGTCTGCCACCACGGAGCGCTCCCCTACAATGCAGTCCACTAGGCGAGTATCTGGACCAATCTCAGCACCTTTTGCCACTCTGGTGAAACCCTGGAGAATAGTGCCAGGAAGAAGCAAGACATCGGCTTCCAATTCGACGGATGCGTCCACATAGCATCTCTCAGGATCCAACATGGTGACCCCTTTCATCATCCATCTGGCATTCGTTCTGTCGCGAAGTTCGGCCTCTGCAATTGCTAGTTGTGATCTGTCGTTAACTCCAGCTGCCTCCATTGCATCGTCAACTATCTGGGAAGTAACAGTGTATCCGGCTCCGGCTAGAACTTGCACTGTATCTGTCAGGTAGTACTCACCTTGAGCATTTGTTGGAAGTAATCTTCTCAGTGCCGGACCGATAACTGAGTGCCTAAAGACATAAATAGAGGTGCAGATCTCATCTATAGCTGACTCTTCGTAGTCGCAGTCGGCATCTTCGACAATTCTAGAAATCTCACCGTGTTTATCTCTGACAATTCTGCCGTAACCTGTGGGGTCATAAACTTGAGCGGTTAACAATGTGGCTGCGCTGTCACTTTCTCTGTGTAATCTCACTAAAGAGGCCAAAGTTTGGGGCCGAAGGAGGGGTGTGTCACCGGGCAAGACCACTACGTCTCCATCTGGTCCATTCTCTATTGGGTCAGGCAATGCCGTCAATGCTACGGCTACAGCATCACCAGTTCCTCTTTGGGTTGGCTGCTCAACAAATTCGACTATTAAATGACTTGGAGCCAATGAGTGCACAATTTTAGTAACCTGTTCAGCTCCATGTCCTACAACTACAACGACTCGATCAATAGGCAACTCGGCGAGTGCGTCAAGCACATATAAAATCATCGGCCTTCCGCAAAGTTGGTGGAGTGGTTTTGGCAACTGAGAGTGCATCCTGGTGCCTTCACCGGCAGCAAGCACAACGGCGGTTAGGGGACGGCGGTTCAAAGGGCCCACGGATGCAAGGCGATCGACGTAGTTGCTCACAATGGGAGCCTACCAAAGGATTTAACCACGAAAACGTCTTTTAACGAAATTTGAGGCAGAAAAGGACATATTTGCTTGATTTTGGGTCTCCTTTATAATTTTTTCTCTATTCCGCATCAATGAAAATTAATTATGGGGTGAAAGTTGCGTAACTCGACCGAGGTCATCAGTTGGCCATTTACACATAAATCTCCATGCCAGGGTTTCAACCAGCAATTAAGTTAAACCATATCAAGAAACCGTTTGTACATTTAGCCGACTAGCACTGTGAACTATTGACCAGGCACAAACCACTGAAAGTTCTTTTATGCAATGGAATGCCGAGCCAATTCACATTGGCGGACTTGTGCAG
>JABEUL010000330.1 GCA_013044465.1 Acidimicrobiales bacterium | reverse complement strand
GCCTTGTGAGGCAGTGAAAGTTTAGGAGCAGCCACCTTTGACACTTGGTCATTTGGATGGCTGCCTGGGGGCGATTGTGGTTTCTCTTGCATCTGTTGTGTCAGTTCCTTTTCGAGGTGATCGATGAAACCAGCTAAGTCATTGCCATGGATTGCAACCGCTCTTGCTATTTCGAAATGCACAGTAGTAATAAGGACTGGCGCATACTTGATTCCGGATGTTTTTTGACGGTTGGAAACGTGAATCCACGTCAATGGGGCACCTGCTTCGTGCTCGTAGCCTATTAACTTGTCAAAGTTCCACTCCTTTGTGGTTGAAGATCCTTGAAATACAATGCGTTTATCTGTAATGGCCAAAGATCCTGAATCAATCTCGGTCGGAAGTTCAGGACCAGGAACATAGTGACCTCTCATCCCGCCGACCCTGTAATTGACATTTTTTGCAACGTGGAAAGAAAAACCAGTGTACCCCCCTTGGTAGTGTCCACGCTGCTGCCTTACCTCTACTAAATCTGTGTACTTTAAAACAAAATATATATGTTCACCCCTTTTGGCAACCATCGAAGTATCCACAGATGATGGATCTAGCGGCTGGTTAGCTCGGGCCTTTTCAATCAACTCCTCAAGTTCATATGTCTCTCGTTGCCAGGCAGCCAACTGAGTTTCATAGACTTTCTCATGGTGTTTTTCCAGGATTCCCATAAATCTCCTCTCGAAATTGTTTTCATACCAACTACTGACATCGTAGGCTTTAGGTGTGCGAATTTCACGTTTACTTGTAAAAACTCTCCGAGAAGCTCCTAGCGATGCTGAGGTGGAGAGCCATAAATTACTTCTGAGAGCTGGCTATATACAGAGATTGGCATCCGGAGTGCAGACATTTTTGCCATTAGGACTAAAAGTTCTAGCCAATATCTCTTCCATTATTAGACAAGAGCTAGATGCAGTCGGCGCTCAAGAGATGTTGATGCCGGTTTTACAACCACTTGAGCTTTGGGAAGAAAGTGGGAGGGACAAGTCATTTGGCGAAGTCCTTCCTGCGTTTGTAGTTAAAGGCAGAGGTGGCACATTTGTACTGGGTCCAACCCATGAAGAGGTAGTCACGCGCACCGTATCGGCGATTGCAGATTCCTGGCGAGACCTTCCAGTTACGGTCTACCAGTTGCAGACGAAGTTCCGAGATGAAGCCAGGCCACGTTTTGGGCTTCTTAGGACTAGAGAACTCCTAATGAGTGATGCTTACTCATTTGATGCAGATAAAGAAGCAATGGCTGTGACCTATGAAGTTATTAGATCTGCTTACGATTCCATATTTTCACGGCTTTCACTAGAAGTAGTTCCAGTAGAGGCATCATCGGGTGCAATCGGAGGAGATGTAAATCATGAATACATGGTGCCATCGCCTATCGGGGAGGATTTATTTGTATCTTGCACCAAGTGTGATTACCGAGCCAATATTGAAGCAGCCAAAGCAGGAGAAGTCAGCAAAAAAGATATCGAAGCTAATTTAACTCGCGGATTGGGGAACTCCAAAGGCGTAGAAAATGTAGAGTTTTACACCCCTGGTTCGGGCACAATAGCTGAAATTAGTGACCAGTTATCTTTACACCTTGGTGAGCTTGGCCCAGATGGATTGATACAGGCACTAGTTGCCAAAGACGAGAACGAAAAAGATGTTGTGATGCTTGTGCCTGGTTCGAGATCGGTAGTTTTGCCTGCTGGCTGGAGGCTCTATGGCGAAGAGGACTTTGATGCCAGCGAGATATTTATCAAAGGCTTTATTGGACCCGTTGGCCTAGTGGGTGTAACCATAGTGGCCGATCCACTTGTGTCAGATTCACCTAGTAAGGGTTGGGTAGTTGGTGGAAATAAAGCCGACACACATATCGGGGGAGTATTCCCAACAAGGGATTTTAATATCGACATTTGGATGAGCCTTGCCCAGGTCGAGGAAGGTGATATGTGTCCCATTTGTAATTCGCAAGTCACACTACGTCGTTCTGTGGAAGCTGCCCATACCTTTCAACTAGGTCTTACATACTCGTCCAAAATGGAAGGGGCAACATTCCTTGACCGATCTGGGACTTCTTCGCAGTATTGGATGGGATGTTACGGAATAGGGGTTTCTCGCTTGATGGCAGTAGTTGCAGAGGCCAATTATGACGAAAAGGGTTTGATATGGCCCAAAGCCATTGCTCCATATTTAATACATGTTATTGCAATTGGTGGCACAAAAGATGAGAAAGTATTTCAAACCGCAGAGAGAGTGGTGGGTGAGCTTGAAGATGCCGGTATTGAGGTACTTTTCGATGACCGGGAGGTTTCAGCCGGGGTAGCTTTCAACGATGCTGATTTGATCGGGATACCTTGGCAGCTTGTTATCGGTGCGAAAGGGCTGGCTAAAGGGGTATTTGAACTTAAAAATAGACGAAATGGAGAAAGAGAAGAGCGATCCTTGGAGGATCTGGCAATTCTAATAAGAGATCTACTGGTATGATGTAGAAGCGAGTTTTTGGCCGCATGGCTTAAACATGTGGCACAACCAAAACGCGTGGGCTGTCGCCCACGCTTTTTATTGTGTTGCCATAGATATTAAATGAAAGGAGGATAAATGGAAAAAACCAGCTTAGAGACTGCAATTAGGGAAAAGATTGAAACTTTTGTAGACAGTGTTGGGCTGAGGATTTATGACATTGACGCCTCCCCAAATTTAGTGAAAATTACTGTTGAGACGGGTTCTGGAAGCCCTGCAGATATCGATTTAATTGCCAAAACTCATTTGAAGATCAATTCGATCTTAGAAGATGGACAATTGATCTCTCTTGATCGTGCAGCTATCGAAGTTTCCTCACCTGGTTTGGAGCGCAATTTAAGAACTCTGGAGCATTTTAGAGATGCCCTTGGAGCAAGCGTCAGTATTCGCCTCAAGCCTGGCTCCCACGAAGATCGAAGGCTTTCGGGTCAAATTACAGAGGTTCGTGAAGACTCGGTGTCGGTAAAAACCACTTCGCTTGGAAACCATGAGTCCAATACTGTGACCATTGCTTTTGAAGACATCGAAAAAGCAAAAACTGTTTTTGTATGGGAAGACTCCTTGGGAGATTCCAAGAGTAAAACGCGGGTAGGGAAATCTACTCAAGATCTTATTTCACCTGCGATTGGAGGATCGAAGGGATGACGTCAAGTAATTTCGAATTCATCGAGGCTCTCGCTCAGATTGCTAGAGATAAGAACATTAGCGTAGACACATTACTTGATGCACTAGCTAATGCTTTGGTTGCCGCCTACAAGCGGTTGCCAAACTCTGCAGAAGAAGCTGTTGTCACAATTGATCCAGATACTGGAGACATACGAGTTTATGGTCAAGAGCTCGATGAGGATGGAAACGTTCTCAAGGAGTGGGATGACACTCCTAAAGACTTTGGGCGAATTGCAGCCCAAACTGCCAAGCAAGTCATTATGCAGCGGATTAGAGAAGCCGAAAGAGATCTGAAATATGAAGAGTACGCAGGTCGTGAAGGCAATATTGTTACAGGAATTATCCAGCAGAGTGATAACAGATATACCCTTCTAGATCTCGGTAAAGTTGAGGCACTGCTTCCTCAGGCTGAGCAAGTTCCCTTCGAGCGCTACGAGCACAATGCAAGGTTGAAGGCTTACATTGTCGAGATTAGAAAAACTTCCAAGGGACCACAAATTGTTGTGAGCAGAAGTCATCCAGGTCTTATTCACCAGTTATTTGTACTCGAAGTTCCCGAAATTGCCTCCGGTGTGGTCGAG
>JABEUL010000329.1 GCA_013044465.1 Acidimicrobiales bacterium | reverse complement strand
ACGAAAGTCTGATGGAGCGGGCAATAAGGGAGGCTCGGCTTTCCCTTGAGCACGACGATGTCCCAGTTGGAGCCCTGATTTTAGACAAAAACAACGAGGTGATTTCATCGGGTCACAATGAAAAAGAGTTCAGAAAGGACCCAACTTCTCATGGTGAAATCCTTGCCATTAGAGCTGCTTCAGAGATCTGTGACAGCTGGCACTTAGAGGGGATGACACTTATTTCCACACTAGAGCCGTGCGCGATGTGTGCCGGAGCAATTGTTGCAAGCAGAATGAAGAGGTTGGTATTTGGTGCCTACGACTTAAAAGCAGGTGCTTGTGGATCGCTCATGAATGTTGTATCAGATTCAAGGCTAAACCACCAAGTTGAAACTGTTGGTGGCGTTTTAGAGACTGAGTGCTCAATGACGCTCAAAGAGTTTTTTCTAAAAAAGAGAAAGTAAACTCGAGAGACTATCGTTTCGTCTTTTACGGGAAACTTTGATCTCGACATTGTTATAAGGACCGAAGTTCCCATCCGGTGCTAGCTGCAAGACATAGGTGTAAGGGTCCGCTCTGTAAGGATTTTCTAAATAGGCATGAACTATCCTCTGACCGCCCCATTTTCCTCTTGACTCCTTGAATTGATCCGAAATGAGGACCAAGTTCACTTGCGAACCTTGATTAATGGCTGACACCCCAAGCTTAGTCAAAAATCGAATTCCAGTAATTAGTTAAGTCATCTGATGCGCTGGTGTGATAGCATAATATGCATGCGCACAACAATCTCGATCGAGGACGATGTTCTATATGCCGTAAAGGAAATTGCTAGAAAGCAACATACAAGCGCTGGTACGGTTCTATCCGACCTCGCTCGAAAAGCGTTGACCCATCCCGAAGCTACATCGGATAATGACCTCGTAGCCTCTAAATTCGGATTTCGACGTATCCCAAAGGGCGGCAAGATTGTGTCTAACGAATTAATAAATAACCTGCGAGAAGATGAGCAAATTTGAAAGTTGCTCTGCTTGATATCAATGTACTTCTGGCACTATTTGATTCAAACCACGTTGAATCTGAAAAAGTCTGGGAATGGTTTCGCGAAGATTGTAGACATGGTTGGGCAACTTGCCCAATTACTGAAAACGGCTTTGTCCGCATAATCAGCCAGCCTCGATACCCTAATCCGCTCAGCACAACAGATGCAATAGAGAGACTTAGACAAGCAACAAATTCAAAATATCATGACTTCTGGCCATGTTCCCGTAGCATTTTGGATCCACTCCTACTGAATAAAGAAATGATTTTGGGTCCACGCCAGATTACTGATGGTTACCTACTAGGCCTATGCATTAATTTTGGAGGAAGATTTATAACCATGGACACGGGAATCCAAACTAAAATAGTTAATGGCGCTAAAGCTGACGATCTCGTAATTATTTGATTGACGCAAGATTCTAATCTCAACGCTAACGCCATATAGCGCAGTATCTGAAGCCGGATTCCCAGTGGACTGGGAAGTGCGGCGCTACTCCTACTCGTAGAACCCTTTCGCAGGTTTGGGGATCGACCTCTGGCACAATGCTGGCTGTCAGCTAACTCTAGGAAGCGGTCCAGATCGCTCCATTTGAGAGGCCCGGTAGCAATTCAAGATCGGCTCCCGAACAACCGGATCGACAGTTGTCTAAAACTCTGATGGCGCTCACTGAAATTCCTCACTGGAATTCCTCACTGGAATGATTTGGTGAAATTGGTTTATTACTACCATAGTCGCCTAACCCCACCTAGACAGAGGGCGATTGCGCTCCGGTTTGTTCAATTCCACTGGCACCTCTCCCCCAACCCATTATCAAAAGTATTAGAACAGGAACACTTAAGGCAAGATAAGACCCTTTAAATCCCCAATATCTCACCATCTGACCAAAAACTACGGGAACTACCAATGGAACGGTATTTGCAACGGCGGCTAACCTTGAATTTTGTTTTGCTAAATCTTTAGCAGGTGTAACTTCTGCTAAAACACCTAAAGTGACAGGGTACAAAATTCCATGTGGGATTCCCAAAAGTATGAGCCCCAATATGATGCCAGCCATTCCAGGCAGCGTGGCAAATACGACCAGCCCAACTAAAGAAGTTGCTATCCCAAATCGGCACCAGTTTGCTGGCCTAGTAAGCGGAGCTAGTTTTGCAACCGTGAGCCTTAGTATTAAAGAGGTCCCATAAAATATTGAAAGCAGTAACACCACGCTTGAAAGAGCTATGTGATTAGAGCTTCTTATGTATAGGCCACCGAAACTAGCCACTCCAATAAATGGAACCATGTAGGCAACCTGATTGATAATTGAGTATCTAAGGGCACTTGAGGCAATACCATTTCTATTCCATCTGCTTAAAAGAGAGTGAGACTGAGCAACTGGGTCGACAGATTCTAGTTTTGAAAGATCTTTCTTAGACAGATATTCAATTGGTTCAGGACCATCTTCTAAAACTGCAACCGGTTCTTCTCTTTCTAAATGCGTTGCAAATTCTTTCCGCCTTGCCCACATAAACAATGAAGAAAACAAAGCTGCCATAAAAAGAATTGTTGAAAATATGAATAAGGCTCCTCGAAGCGAATGAGATAGTGAAACTAAAAGAAGAGCCTCGACTAGTGGTCCAATTAATAAACTAACCCCAAGTGCTACAGAAAATATTGCCAGCGCCAACGACCGTCTCTTCCCTGCGCTCCAGGAAGTAAGGGTAGTGAGAGAAGGGAAAGAAAGCCCTCCACCAACTCCTCCGATTAAGGATGCAATTACAAATAACACTCCGCCCTTGGCGATTCCAAATAATGCACCCGATAAGGCCAAAAACGTGAGTCCCACTGCGAGTCCCACTGCCACTTGTAGCTTTCTCAATCTGATAGAAATTACCCCCATAGTTGCTGCTGTACTAAAGCCACCAATCGATGCAACAAGCCCTAAGAAACTTGGCTGCATTTTTAAAAGGGTGGCGCCAAGGAGTGGATAAGTAGTCAGCGTCACATTTTGGCCACAGCGCATCAAACCAGCTATGAAGGCAAAAAAGACAACGTCCCGGCTCAGTTTTTCTTTAGCTACGACTGGTGTGTCAATCACAAAACTGCTGCCATTTCTCGGATTCCACACATAATCTCACTATTTACCCAAAAATATCTTACCTATTGAAACCTCTGAATTTAAAAGCCCCACTGGAGGCCCTGAAGTGGCCACGCTAGATTCCCAATTGGCCAATTTAGTGTTTTTTCAGTCAATAAGTGCCACAAATTCCTGCTTGGAGAGTTCACTTTATACAGTTTTACCTTGTCTTTTATAATTCCCTACTTCGTCACTTTGCCTCAATTGTGGCCACCTAATCTGAGTAATCCCTAGTAAAAGACTTAGCAAATTTTATTTTTGGACACCTAAGGGCTCACCGCTAAACTAAGCGGTTGTTATTCTTTTACGGCGACGAGCGGTTAGGCGTGTTCCGTTGTATGTGTAGTTCCACTCGCCGTGGAACTTGT
>JABEUL010000328.1 GCA_013044465.1 Acidimicrobiales bacterium | reverse complement strand
GTCCAGGATACGGTTGCTGTTGATACGGTTGGTCTTGCCCAGGTATGTTGTTACTCATGTGGCAATCCTATGTTTTAAAACTCAATGCTGCAACTATTTCAGAATGAATCCATGAAAAATAGCAGGAGTGAAGTCTCATTACACGGTTTCCAAAGCGTAGAAGTTCTGGGTTCTTGGCTTATTATTCTTACTTTACATAAGATACATTATCGGCGGTAGGCAGAATCATTCAAATAAAATTTTGTGACAGATCTACCTTTCCCCTTAGCTCGATTTGCTAATACTTGCTGTACTCTCCATTGCTATGTAGGTCATAATGCCAGTTCGGAAACCCAATGAATCTACAGATCATTGGGTTTTGCCAATCATTTGGTGCTGAGGTGACGAATTTTCCACGGAATAGCAATAGACAATCTTTGGATAAAATGGGCGAATGTCAACTCAGGGCCGCAATGAGAAATGTCCTTGTAATAGTGGAAAAAAGTATAAATATTGTTGCGGTTTAAGGCAACGTAGAGTAGATGCGCCTTTAACTAGTCAAGATCACGCCGTTCGTATCAGTCTTGATTGGCTTACAACGCGCTACAAGAAGAAGTTTTCTGAGGCACTGCAGCATACGTTGATTGGTAACCTTTTACCTAATGAGATTGCTGGAGTCAGGGATCTTTCCAGGGATGAATTAGAGATGGTGGATCTTAATGTTCATGAATTAGTGATTTCAGAGGGTTGGCTAAATATTCAGGGAAAAATGAGGAAAATTACAGATCTTCTTTTAAGTGCAGGAGGGCCACATTTAGATGCTGCCGAGAGAAGGTGGATCGAACAACTTGGAACCCGCTCTATTGGTATTTATGACGTAACTGAAGTCGTAGAGGGTAAACAAATTGTTTTATGTGATGCGAACGATTTTGAGTCTAAACCTATAGTGGTCAAGGAGAAATCAGGAAGCCGGCGAGAGCTAATCGTCAACAAATTGGCATGCAGAATAATGGATATCGAGCCGGACAAAGTGCTATCTGGAGCCGTATATGCATTCAGTCCACTTTTGAATAGTGCGCTTGCGGATTTAATGTCATCTAGTGAGTTGGATAATTCGTGTGACGATGTCACACTTATCTCAAATCGAAGCGTGGCGATTTTCGAACTCTGGGTGAAACAGCTAATCGGACAGATACCTACTCCCCTTCTTGTAGATAGGTCCACCGGTGAACCAATCGAATTAATTACCGATTACTATAAAGTAAAGGATTGGGATTCACTTAATAAATTGCTGCTTGATCAAGAAGATGTTGATGAGAATGGTTCTGACGGTTGGACTAGATTTGTTGACTTAGGTGACGAGCTCCGGCGGTCTGTAGCTTCAATAAATATTGAAGACGGACAAGACCGCATATCCATTTTCTACCGCACTCGGCTGCTGGCAACGGAAGGCAAAAAGTGGTTTGAATCACTACTGGGGGACGCGGTTGAATACGAAGCTTCTGAAGTTCAAGACATGACTAACCTGTCATCCAGAGGAGCGCCAAAGAAAAAGAAAAAGCAGGATGATGATGACGTCGGCCAGTCTCCTGAATACCTCGAAATGATGGAAACTTACATTAGAAAGTATTATGCAAACTGGGCTAACGAGCCCATACCTGCACTCGGCGACAAAACCCCAAAGGAAGCCCTAAAAAGCGAACAAGGGCTTGAAAGGGTAAAGGGTCTCTTACGGAGTTACCAAGAAGGAGAAAATATCAAAGCAAGTAAAGAATCTCGGGAGGCGGTTTCATATCAATTCCTCTGGGACTCCTTGGGTATCTAATAAAGATCGACATGCAGTAAGAGTTTTATTAAATATAGTTACAGAATTGAAGCCACAAACAGTAAGACCAAAAAAGTCTACGAGTATCCTGGAGAGAGCACCGACAAACCTGCCAACTTGACGTAAGTTATTAATTCCTTGTCATAAGTGATAAATTCAATTGCCCCGATTCTAAGGGCCACGGCAAGGTGAATGGCATCGTGGGTTCTTAAGGGCTTATTAAATCCGGCTTGAAGAAGATCTCCCCGGGTCAAGTCAACTAGATCAACTGTATCGAGAACCGAGTTTACCAAGTCAATATCAAATTCATTCGGATTTCGACCAACAGCGCAGTGAAGTTCAGTATGAAGCAACCAAGACGAGGCCAGTTTCACGTCTCTAGCTTTGCTTAGATAATGGTAAAGTTCGGCACTGTAGTCTTCTTTTAGTATCAATTTCACAGCAGCAGAAGTATCTAAATAGCTAATGGCTACCATTTTCCTCGCAAGTCTGCAATTACTTCTTCGCTACTAATTCTCGATTTGTGAGGCTTTAGGGACTGCAATGAAGACAAAGGCTTAGTTGCCAATCTCACCTGCCCTTTTGAGACCAATTCTTCAAACATATTAGTTTCAGGTGGAACGATCAGGGCCGCTATCACGCCATGATTTGTCACTTGAAAACTTTCGCCTTGAGCTACTCGCCGGAGGATTTCACCGCTCTGATTCCGCATTTCCCGATGACTCACAGTATCCATGTAGCATAGTGTAGCACAATATTATTAGAGATCTGACTTAAGCTAATGATTGGCAAGAATGAGTTGATATCTTGTTTTTTGCAAATATCGGCTAAGAATGACGTCAAGGCGATAACCTTGAATTAGGCAGCTCTTCTGGCCCACTCTTGTGGAGTGATAACTGCTACATTCAATTCTTGCGCCAATTCATATGCTTTCGCATCGATTGAAGCTCCTGCGACAATTTTTTCACATGGAATTGAAGCGGCCCGCTCTAATAACCCCGCTCTTCGGGTAACTCTGTCAATGTCGTCGATATGGATACGTGAGGCAATCTCAACGACGATATAAATTTTAGAGGAATCGGAGCTTCGCACAGCAGTGGCGATAGAATCTGCATTCAAAATATCACTTCGATCGTCGAGGCTTAATGATCCATCGTCAATCAAATCAAAGAGCAAATCAGCAAGTTCACTTTTTTCGACTATCTTAAATTTACGTAATCCACTACGGGATAGAAACGCAGCTGCATTTCTATACCACTGGTTTTCAAAATCGCTGCCGACCAAATAGGCCAGTTTGTCGTCATGGTGCTTTATAACTTCAACTAGTTCGGCAAGCATGGTTTCATGTTTCTCGGATATCTCTGCGAGCCTGACGAGGCGTTCGTCAATGCTATCTAGGCGGGTTTCATGTTTCTCGGATATCTCT
>JABEUL010000025.1 GCA_013044465.1 Acidimicrobiales bacterium | reverse complement strand
GTGTACCGTTCCTAAGACTTCTCCATTTGTTGTCACCAGTTCACCTACCGCACCAGGTTGTAGCGATGAGGCACTATTTCCGCCAGGACCCCCAAACGGGTTGGGAAGATTAGGTGTACCCTGAGCCGCACGAAGGACTTCTCGTAGCATGGTTGGACTGGCTTGAGTTAATTCTTGGTCAACTTTGCCAACTAAAAATGACTGTAGTTGGAAGTAAGTAAAGATATCTGTGGCCAATAATCCAAATGCCAAAAGACCAATTAGAATTAGCAGTAAACGGGTACGAAGTTTCAAAAGACCCCCCTAGGATACAGGGACTCTCAACACATATCCCACCCCGCGAACAGTATGTATTATTTTCGGTTCGACACTGTCTACTTTTTTTCTCAAGTAACTTATGTAGGTCTCTAATATTCCGCCGTCACCGCCAAAGTCATAGTCCCAAACGTGATCTAGGATTTGCGATCTAGTAAGCACTTTTCTGGGGTTGGACAAAAAGTAATGGAGCAATCGATATTCAGTAATCGTCAAATCTATTAAAGTCCCGCCTCGCCTTACTTCATGGGTTTCTTCATCTAACTCCAGGTCACCAAAGGTCAAACGTCCGTTACCCCCTCCCAAATGGCCTGAGCGCCTTAGCACTGCGCCAACTCGAGCTATAACTTCTTCAAGAGAAAATGGCTTTGTTACATAGTCATCGCCGCCCACCGTGAGACCCCTAACCTTATCTTCTGTTGAGTCTCTTGCAGTCAGGAAAAGTACCGGGATTCGCTTCCCACCTGCTCCCCACCTTCTTGTCAGTTCAAAACCGTCCACATCCGGCAGCATTACATCCAGGATTACCAGGTCAGGACGCTCCTTTTCGACCTCGGCAAGGGCTCCATAGCCATTATTTGCAACTCGTGTATCAAAGCCTGCATATTTGAGCGCAGTTGCAATTAAATCAGCTAAGCCTGGTTCGTCGTCAACAACCAGTATTTTTGCCGTCATTTGTCGGTTTTCATTCACAGCTTATATTTTGCCAAGGATTTCTTAAGATTTGCTGTGCATAACCTTAGTACCTCCTGTATCAACGCAAAAGGCCAGCTAATCCTCTAGATTTACTGTTGTATTGACTCTCCGTGCTCGACTTGGGCAAGTTTTGAGGGCCACCAATTCAATTTGCCTAAAAGCACCACAGTTGAAGGCACAAGCAAAGTTCTTACCAAAAATGTGTCCATTAGTACTCCAAGTGCCAAGCCAAAACCCACATCTCGAATTTCTGTAGTTCCAGTTGATGCTCCAGCTATTGCAAATACTGCGAAAGTTCCAGCTAACACTAGTCCTGCTGAAGTGACGGTGGTACCTGTTGTCGAAATTGCTTTTGCTACCGCTTCTCTAAGTGGAAGCTCGTGGGCTTCTTCCCGGATTCTAGTCATGACCAAGATGTTGTAGTCCTCCCCAAGAGCGAGCAGGAACAAAAACATTAGAAAAGGCAAAATGAAAGTTAATCCACCATCTCCGAGAATGTAGATAAACACTATGACACTGAGGCCAAGAGCTGCCATATAACTTAGGGCAACACTTGCAATTAGATAAATGGGTGCCACTAAAGAGCGCATAACGAGCATCAAAAGAAAACCAATTACAAGCACTGCGAGTGGAATGACATGCACTAGGTCTCTATTGGATGAAGTTGAAATGTCGTACAAAGCCGGTGCTTCGCCTGTTACCCCTGAAGCAGCTGCACCTACTGAGGAAGCGGCCGAACTAACTGCATCTCGAATTTGAGGAACAGCATTTAATGCATTGGTTGACGACGGATCGCCGGCTGAAAGTGAGGTCTCAAAAAGAACTGTAAAACCATCAGCAGAGACAAACTGGCTAGTAGCCCGGTAGTTTAAATAATCCACATTGCTGATATTTAGTTGAGAAGGTTTTATCGGAGGAAGAAGTCTCGGATTTCCCAGGATTTTGTGGAGACTGACATAGCGACTTGGTGAAAGATTGATTCCAAGTGGGTTAAGTGGTCCCTCTACCGTAGTAAATACATTCGAGGATGAAAGTCGTGAAGTAGCCTTCTCTGCCAAAGAAGGGTCAGACCAAATTGATGTTCTAAATTTCATCACTACAGTGGTGGGATTGGAAGATGAATGTGGGAAATGTTGGTCGATTAGTGCTGCGCCAATTGCTGCATTTGATCCTTTAGGAGCAGTAGTGCTTCCACCAAAACCTGCCGGCTTATTTCCAAATGAAGCCACCGCCAGCAGGGCAAAAATAGTAACTCCAACTCCTAAAGTTATCCCTGGTCTCTTAACAATTCTAGCTGCAGCTTTTCCCCATAATCCTGCCTTATTCATGCCCTCTTTGTTTTTGGAGGGCCAAAAAACCGCCCTTCCAAAAATTGCCAAGAGAGCAGGTAGCAAAGTCAAGCCCGCTAACAGCATTATGAATATTCCAATTGCCAACGGCCCACCTAAGCTTTTGTATAGTCCAAAAGTTGAAGCCAAAAGACTCAAAAGCGCTGCAATCACGGTAAAAGCGGAAAATGAAATTGATTCACCCACTCTTCCTAAGGC
>JABEUL010000327.1 GCA_013044465.1 Acidimicrobiales bacterium | reverse complement strand
CAACGTGACCCGGCGTGCCCCAAACGTGCCCCACGCAGAGGTAAAAAGGGGTAAATAAGGGACATTTGCAAAAATGACAAATCAAATAAACATACTCTGGCCAGGTGTTTTGGTGGGGCTAGCTGGACTTGAACCAGCGACTTCAGCATTATCAGTGCAGTGCCCTGAAAAATATTTACATACTTTACGCTGGACTTTTAGAGGGCTAAAAGTTAAAAAGTGGGTGTTTGTGACCCGAATATGACCCGGCGGAAAAACTTTGAATTTAAATAGAAAATGTTCATTTGCTTTTAGATGTAAGCAATCAGCCCATTAGTTGTCTAAAGTCTCGAAGGGACATGAGCAGCATGAGTTATGGGATTGGTTTTAAGGGGCAGTTGCATCTCAAGTTTTTAGGCGACTCTTCATTTCTTTGCCAAATCAGTGGCAAGTGCGAATTTAGTCTCAGATACTCATAATGCCTCCATATTTCCTCCCTGAGCTATATAATGCTAAAGTGGAAAGCAAATGGAAAGATTTTACGAGTAAAAGAGCTAAACGTGTTTAATTTAAGTCCTCCACCTCGATATCGACTAGCTCGGGCCCCGCTAGCTCAGGCCTTGGTTCAGGTTCGCTTCCCCTTTATTGCCAGACTCCAAAGTGCAGAGGGAATTGCACCTATTCAAGATAGGTTGATAGATCGTTATCCCTATATGAATCACAGACAGGAGATTTCACTCCAAATGTCCTCTAGTCCTCAGACAGGAGTTTCAAGTGAACTCGTTTGGGAACTTAGTAACGATGATGGGTGGATCGTTGTAATTGGTTCGGGAAGTGCCACTTTGGCAGTCGGGTCATCATATTTTGGCTTCGATGACTTTGCTGAGCGATTTCAACAAGTGCTTTCTATACTTGCAGATGAGGCAAAGATTGCTCGGTGTGACCGACTAGGAACGCGCTACTTGTCGATAGCTGAGAATCCTCCTGGAGATGACAACGGTTGGCAAAAATGGTTTCAACCTGAACTAACAGGATGGGTATCTAGTAAAATTATAAAGAATTCCGCTTCTTGCGACCTCGCAATGAGCCAGGTACACCTAAGGTCTGAACCAGATTGGCGTTTTTCAACAATTGCGCCTGAAATCAGAGCAATAGTACAACATGGCCTCGTACCAGCAGGATCTGGAATACCTGGTCTCCCGCCTATTACCACCAATTCTTTAAGCTACATTTTAAGTTCTGATTTATATGTTGAATCACCTCAACCATTCGACGTAATTTCATTACATGAACAATTTGGAGTTCTACACAGTGAGATCGATGCATTCTTCCGATGGTCGCTAACTAAGCTGGGTGAAGAGCACTTTGGGCTCGAGGAACTATAGTGACACTAACCTTGCCAACAACTTTAAATGGGCAGCTCGATGTTTCAGATTTGGGATGGAAAACAGTAGCTAAGGATTTGGAGCTTCCGTCGACAAACAGTCTTGCTAGGGACCCTTTCGAGTTGCTTAAAATCTGGACAATCCCATCTCAAGAAACACGTAAAGTGGCTCTGGTTCAAACACAGCTTCACCGAATAATCGAATGGACTGGTTGGTCTCGGCGTAAAGTCGCACAAGCTCTTGGCACTACCCACCCCACAGTAAGTGCAATTCTAGATGGAAGACAAATTTCCAATAGATTGCAGCCAATTTCAACCCAAATAGCTATGCTTTATAACTTAGTGAGCCGTTTGCGGATTGTGGTCAATTCCGATCAAAATGAATTGAGAAGGGCATTGGACACCAAGCAATTAAAAGGTTCACTTTCCTCAATTGACCTTATTAAAAGAGGAGAGTTGGCCGAGGCTTACCTTGCTGCTCTTGATGCACTCTCACCACCTCGAGTAAGCGGCCTAATGCAAAGTCGTTTTCCTCGACGGGCTGGAGAAGCTTCAGTGCCGCTTTACGACGAGTAAAATGGCTAGCCTTTACCAACTTGGCTGGCGCCAAGGTAGTCTTATCAATGTTCCTTTGCCTGTTGGCGGATTATCATTTAGCGACACGGGAACTCTAATACCTCGGACTGGTATTCATAGCGAATGGGTTTTAGCAACTCAGGACTGCGACTTAGATAGTTGGACACAAGAGCAACTCGAACCTTTAGTAGAGCTCAGACCAAGATTCCCGATATCTGACCAAGGGAGTGGGTGGGGTATTAGGTCGCGAGTGTGCAGATTAGACAATTCTGATTGTGTCATTAGTGATGAGCCGCCGATTCGACTACCACCAGCTGCCATAGTCGAGTTAACAAAAGATGTCGCCCATGGTGAGACTATCCCTGCTGAAAGAATTCTTGCGCTAAAGACTTGGCTTGGAAAGCGTTATGATCGACCGGCGGTACCGCCACATTTAACCGACTTAGCAAGAGACATTGCCAAACGAGCTCGTAAATCCTTCCCGAGCCACATTAGATCTGAGCTTCACGATGTCCTCATGCAATTTAAAGACCAAGGTGAATTGCCACAGTTCTTTTTATTTGGTGTCATCATAGATGGCGGTGACAGGGTCGGTGCTCGCAGTTGGCTCGCAGAAGTAGGTACATCTGTACCCGCAGAGCTCGGAGTACTTGGAGGAGTGGAAGTCGGTTATAAATCAGAGACTTCGCTCGAGTTAATAGAGAATTCTTATTCTGCAGACTTAACTCAGCTGACTTGGTCGGAACCAGGGCCTATCGGTGCAATATAGTTTGCATCTGCTCTTTAAAACCGTACACATTACTTATGCTACTTTCACTGCATAAGATCTGGAAGTTGTTCTTCAAATTTGATTGGTGAGATGTTTCCAATAGAGGTATGAATTGAAAGATTCCGACCTACCGATAATGCCAGGTGATTTGTTCCCCCTATTGTTGTCCGCAGGTTTAAGCTCAAATGCATCAACTTTCCTTATTGTGAGGGGATTGCTTTTTGGATGAGTAAATCTTTCATTGACCTTTTCTCCTCAGCATTGGACAAGTCTTCCAGCCGAAACTACGAATTTTCGTCAGCAGTCTGTGAATCTCAAACATAGTAGATAATTCCTTTAGAAAGTAAGAATAATCCGATACTGGCTAAGAAGATGGAAACGAAATAGCGTCTGAACAGAGTACTAGTTTGATTAGGTTGGATATTCCAAAACTTCTGTATTAGCAACTCGAGTTGAGTGCCATATTTAAAAAATACAATCGACAGTGCCAGAAGAAGGATTCCAAAGATGATATACGGCCAACCATGAGGTAATCCTGATCGCATATGTGTCAAACCAAGAATCATATGTTATTT
>JABEUL010000326.1 GCA_013044465.1 Acidimicrobiales bacterium | reverse complement strand
CAGTTAAGAGCTAACTGTAAATTGATAAAGCAATATAGATTAAAGATAATTAGAGTTTTCTCATTTTTGTAATGTTTTACATATTTGTTAGGAATTTTTAGATTACCTGAAGCCCCTTTCAAAAGTATCTAGTGCATAATTGACGCATGAGCATTTCATTTGATGCTAAAGGTGCACCTGGAAAGCAAGCAAGGGCAGGGACAGCTTTAAGTAGGACGACAAAAAATAATCCTCCAAGATGGATTGGTGATCTCGTGGCGGGAATTGCCGGAATAGGTTTTGGAATAGTATGTGCAACAACTTTCATCACAGTGACTTACTCGCAGATCAAGGCTCCAGGTGGTCTCGCGATGTTCGTTGGCAACTTAACTGCAATGCTTGGAACTTACCTTGCAATGCTAATGATATTGCTAGTCAGTAGACTTTGGATTGTAGAGAAGAATGTTGGGCAAGATAGACTAGTCTCGTGGCACAGAAAACTAGGTCCGTGGCCAATTAGTCTTTTGGTTGGTCACGCTGTGTTTACCACTATTGGGTATGCTCAAGCTCAAAAAGCTGGTTTAATGCATGAGTTCGCAACGTTAGTGACTACATTCCCAAATATGCTTACGGCCACAATTGCTCTTGGTATCATGGTGCTTGTTGGCATCGCCACAATTAAAGCTATTCGGGATAAGTTAAAACGGGAAACATGGTGGACAGTACACTTATTCATGTATCTAGCACTAGTACTTTCCTTTGCCCATGAAATAGGACTTGGCCCAGCCTTTGTGGGCCATCCATTGACAACATTCTTCTGGGTTGTTGCATGGCTGTTGACCGCAGGTGTCATAATCGTGTTCAGAGTGGGCTTTCCAATTTACCGGAGCGTCTCGCTTAAGCTAAAGGTAGTAGAAGTAAAAGAAGAGAATGACAATGTTGTGTCGATAGTATGTCGGGGACATGAAGTTAATCGTTTAAGGATGGATGGAGGGCAATTCTTTTGCTGGAGGTTTTTAACCAAAGGATTGTGGTATCAATCTCATCCATTTTCTCTTTCAGCACTTCCAAGAGGTGATTTTATTCGACTTACAGTAAAAGATGCAGGTGATTTCTCAGCATCATTGAGGAATTTGAAAGTTGGTACCAGGGTCGCTGTTGAAGGACCTTACGGGAATTTTACTAAACGTTTTCAAATTCACAAGAAGGCAGTTTTCATTGCAGGTGGCATAGGAGTGACTGCCTTGCGATCATTGACAGAAGATTTGCCCGCAAGATCTAATCCAATTGTAGTAGTTAGAGCTTCACGGCAAGAGGATCTTATTTTCCACGACGAACTTACTGATCTAGTTAAGTTCCGGCATGGTGAGCTGCATGAGTTAGTAGGGAGTAGGAAAGAAGTAGAGATAAGCCCGAAGTCTTTATTAAAGATATCACCAGATATCGCTAAACGAGACGTATTTATTTGCGGTTCATCTGAATTCGTAAATCAGGTCGTCTCGGTTGCACACCGTCTTGGAGTAAATAGTAACGCTATTCATTATGAAGCCTTTGCGCTTTAAAAGAAAGAGAATTTTGAATTGAAAAAATTTGTCATAATTTCGAGCAGCGCCGTTGCGGGATTTCTAAGCATCTTAGGAATCCACTCGCAAAATGGTGCATCTGCGCTTGGCTCAAATGGGTCCAATACTGTATCAGCTGCATCAAGTTCTCAAAACAGTGGCAATTCCGGCGGTAATTCTGGAGCGTCTTCATAGGGCCAGAGTGGAAATCCAAGCACTCCTGCAACAGGCAATTCTGGAGTTTCTTCAACGACACGGACTCCGCCCACTACAGTTGCAGCTAGCAACGGAGCATCTAAAACGGCAACTGGTCCAATTGAACAGTATGGTTATGGAGAGCTCGCTGTTAAGGTAACCATTAACGGAAACAAAATTTCCAATGTAAGTATCGTTGGATTACAAGTTGCTGAATCTTATTCCGCAAGCATTGCTAGCCAAGTTGGCCCAATGCTTAAATCTCAAGTAATTTCTGCCCAAAGCGCACAGATTAATGGAGTATCTGGCGCAACCTACACTGCGCAAGCATATATCACATCTCTTCAGGCTGCCCTTGCTAAGCTTCAATTTAAGTAGCACAAAATTAACTCTACCGTCGTTTGATTTCAAATAGAATTGCTACAGACAAGCTACGTAATGAATATTGAGAGCAGGAAATATTCAACTATTAAATGTCAAGGATTGCTAGTGTTAAATGGATATTGTAGATTGAGAAATGAAATCAGTTGATAAGCCATTCTTGGTTCACGAAGAACCAGTTATGGGTACGGTTGCCATATTTAGCATATTTGAACCCAATGAAATGGCTGAAACTATTAATGATGAAGACCAACTTGCACATACACTAGTGGGCGTAGAAGAAAGTGGAGCGCTGCCCTTCGAGCCCGGAAAGGTGGCGACAGCAGTCGAAAAAGCTTGTCAGCTTCTACATCGCTATGACGAGATATTTTCAACATTTAAAGAAAATAGCCCATTGAATCAATACAGGCGAGGAGAGTTATCGCTTGATCATGCTCCTATAGAGATTGCAGAAGTATTAGATGTATGCAAAGACCTGAAAGTCTCTACAGATGGTTGGTTTGATCCCTGGGCAATGCCAGGAGGAGTTGATCCGACAGGGATAGTTAAAGGATGGGCTGAGGATAGAGCCATAAGTATTTTGGCCGAATGTGGAGTTAAGGTGGCGACACTTAATATTGGCGGCGATATTGCGGTTTTAGGCAGGATTGGACCATTACAAAAATGGAGGTTTGGGATCAGGCACCCTCTCTATCCTGATGCACTGATCCGTATTATTGAAACTTACGAGAACATAGCAACATCTGCCAATTACGAGAGACCCGGCGAGTTAATTGACCCACACTTAAAGATGCCAGTAGATAGAGTTGCTTCTGTTAGCGTGTTAGGGCCACAACTAGCAGTTGCAGATGCTTTTGCAACTGCTGCTGCAGTAGCAGGTGCGCAACATCTCGATTGGATAAAAAGTCAAGATGAATATAGCTTTTATGTTCTGTTGTACGATGGAACAGAAATTGCGGTTGGCAACGTTAGTTTTGAATAGTTGTTGATTATTGTGGCTCTTGGAATTGTGTCGCTGGCCATATAGTTGTTGACTGTGAAAATATTAATCTTCAACTAATTCATTTTGCACCTTTGATTTTACTTTTAAATATTTTGTTTTGGGTGCAGTTGCAATAGTGTAACACTTGTTTGTAGACTGTCCAAAAGTCCAAGTGCTCTAGGTCCATAGACTCTATTTGCAACTCGATCCCTTGTGGCTCAAGTCTGGTTGTCTCACCAATGTCTTTGGCTCTTACTCTATTTCTTGCAGCACCTTTTGCTTGGGAAATAATGGACTGGCTATATGTATTAATGGTTGAACTTGACTGGACAATAGGTATATTCGATGAAGAATTGTGAGTTACATCTACTATCGCATGGTGGCGCATCTGAGAAATCCTTAAATATTTCCGTTATGAGTACTAAATGTCTTTTAGCCAAATCTCTTAAACTCGTCAAGTAAGTTGATAATTCCCAACCGCAATTTGGATTGCAATTCCGCAGAATATGCAATGTTTGCATATTCCAACTAGTGTTATCGTATCAAAACTCCCAAGAAAGTGTCCTAGCTAAAACTGAAATTCTACAAAGAGAGTGATTTCTTTTTAAGTCATTGGAACCGCTATGATCACTAGTTAATGGCAAAA
Source organism: Acidimicrobiales bacterium (assembly GCA_013044465.1). GTDB lineage: Bacteria > Actinomycetota > Acidimicrobiia > Acidimicrobiales > JABEUL01 > JABEUL01. Next base: position 3,694 of record JABEUL010000326.1, on the reverse strand, counting down.
ATTAAGAAAATAATTCTTTTTGCAAGAGGGGAGCTAGTCTCAACTTGCCTAATTGTGGTTGCAGCGCTGCTTGTGATTCCTTTTAGAGGCCAGGTGAGCATAGCCACCACTGCATTGATTCTAGTAGTGCCAGTAGTTATAGGAGTATCTATCGGAGGATCAAGGTCGGGCATCTATGCAGCGATAATTGGGTTCTTAGTTTATGATTTCCTATTTATCCCTCCGTACTACACATTTGTCGTTGGAGCAGCTCAAAACTACGTTGCCTTATTTGTTTATGGGATAGTAACTTTGGTGGTGGCCAGAGTGTTTTCACGCGTGCGCACAGCAAGGTTAGAGGCAGATCAGAGGGCATTTGAAGTAAGAAAGCTATTCGACATCTCCGAGATGCTGGTCAGAGATAGCTCACCGGAGCAACTCTTGATAAATATAGTAGATGCGATACTATTGGCCTTTGATTTGGACTCGTCTGTACTTTATGTAATTGAAAGTGACCAACTAGTAAAGTTAGCTCAAGCTGGGAGTCCTCTAACAGACGAAGAGTCTGATCAGCTTTCTTCTAGGACGAAAATCCCTTTAAGCACCACATCAAACGTGATAGCTGACGGAAAACTGTATGTCGTGCCACTAATCTCATCTGACGGGCCGATCGGGATGTTAGCAATTAAGGGAAAATTTCTGCAAGATCACCATAGAGACTTGCTGCAGGCATTTCTTAATCATCTGGCACTTGCTCTCGAGCGAGGCAGGCTAAAGAAGCACGAAGTGGAAGTTGAGTTGTACAAGGAAATGGATAACGTGCGCAACTCATTAATGGGAGCAGTATCTCACGATCTTAAGTCGCCCCTCACTACCATAAGTGTAGCCTCATCTGCTCTTATAGATCCGGAGTCTGACTTGACCAAAGAGGACTCTGAAAACCTAGCGCGACTAATCGAGTCACAGGCTCGTCGCCTCAATAGGTTGGTATCAAATCTCCTTGATATGACCAGGATTCACTCGGGTGCGCTTGCATTGAGGGAGGAAGATGTGGATTTATTAGACCTGACAAGGTCTGTAATTGAGCGATTTAATGGACAATTGGATGGACATGAGATTATATTGAAATCAAATAATAGCGAAGTAAAGGCGCGAATAGATAAAGTTCTTATTGCAGAAGTTTTGAGCAATTTTATTGACAACGCCATTAGATACGGTCCACCATTGAGCGAGATCGGCATAGGCATCGAATTGCAGAGCAGCGATAAAATTGTGGTTTCAGTCACTGATTTGGGCCAAGGGATTCCTGCATCTGAAGCCAATAATCTATTTCACATGTTCAATAAACGAGAAGCGGGTGGGCGTGGGGGTCTTGGATTAGCAATATGTAAGGCATTTATTGACGCACATAATGAGAGAATATGGATAGAGACAACTACGACTTCAAATTCATTTAAATTTACTCTTCCTGTTTCCAGAGAAACTGAAGTCAAATGATCAAAATACTTGTCATAGATGACGATAGGTCACTGGTTAGGGCCTTGCAGCTTGGCCTTGCATCCAAACATTACGTCGTCGACGTAGCTATAACTGGAAGCGAAGGACTGGAGAAAGCTTTTGAAGGAAAGCCCGATTTGGTAATTGTGGACTTAGGGCTTCCTGACATTGACGGACTAGAGGTATGTGAGGCAATCCGAGGTTGGTCGGACATTCCAATAATAGTATTGTCCGCTTCTGACATCGAAAATCGGAAGGTAGCCGCATTTGATCTTGGTGCTGATGACTACGTTACCAAACCATTTGGAATGCAGGAGTTAGAGGCGAGAATTAGAAATGCACTTCGCCATAAGGCTCAGTTGTCCAATGATATTAAAGGAAATACCTTGTGGCATAATCTGGAAATTGACTTCATTCATAAGCAGGTCATTATTTCCGGGAGCCAACTAGAACTTACAAACAAGGAATTTGAACTCCTGGTATTTCTAATTAAGCATGCTGGGAAAACCTGTACGCACCAGATGATACTTCAGAATGTATGGGGAGATGGGTACAGCAATGAAGCTGAATATTTGAGAGTTTACATCTACAGATTGAGGAAAAAACTTGGGGAGTTTGGTAATATATCAATCGACTCGATTCCTGGAATTGGATATTCAATCTCGTCTAGGTGAAAGCTACTTTTACTTAGAATTTATGTTTTTTTTATATGCAGGGCATTGTCGTTAACGGCAAATTTATTTTCTTCAGTTACTTTAGATCTTATGGCTGATCTACTCTCTGTGGCTGGAGTAATTCTATTTGCTTTGCTTGGGCTGGCTTTGATTAATGGTTTGGGAAAACTATGAATTTAGCAGATATTGCTCTTCTTTCAATATCATTACTTCTCGTAATCTATTTGTTGGTAGCACTTTTTATGCCCGAGAAGTTCTGATGGCTCTAGCAATCACTTTGGCTGTATTTTTGCTACTGCTTGCTCTAATTTGGCGCTTTTTAGGTCAATATTTGGTAGGCGTGTACAGTGGCAAAGTTTGCTTTCTTGGATTTATTGAGAGGCCGATTTATAGAATGCTTGGAATAAATAAGGACTCAGAGCAGACCTGGCAAAGGTATAGTGGCGCTTTAATTATTTTTTCTTCAGTGTCGCTGCTTTTCTCATATGCCGTTCTAAGACTACAAGGTCATCTCCCATTTAATCCGCAACATTTAGGGGCAGTTCCTCAAGCCCTGTCGTGGAATACTTCAGTATCTTTTGTTACAAATACTAACTGGCAGAATTACGCGGGCGAGACGACCATGAGTTATTTTTCACAGATGGTATCTCTGACCGTTCAACAGTTTTTAAGTGCTGCGGCAGGAATAGCAGTTGCAGTAGCGCTTATTCGAGGATTTGCGCGCAAGAACGTAAGTACCATTGGCAACTTTTGGGTAGACATGATTAGAGGTATATTCTACATATTTCTTCCAATCTCGTTCTTAGCTGGACTTATCTTTGTTTGGCAGGGATCGGTCCAGACACTTGGAGGCCCAGCATTAATTACTAATCATTTAACTGGGGTTACCCAGACCATTGCCCGAGGACCTGCAGGCTTTATGGAAGCTATTAAAGAGTTCGGCACAAATGGAGGTGGGTTCTTTAATGCCAATGGAAGTCATCCTTTCGAAAATCCCACAGCTTTAACAGCGTTTTTATCAATAATTCTCCTTCTATCAGTTCCAGTTGCTCTCACCTACACGTTTGGAAAAATGGTAGGTAACATCAAGCAAGGCCTGGCTCTTCTTGCGGCAGTGGTATTTATTTTTGCCATCTGGACGGGTTTTTCGCTTAAGGCTGAAGCTTCGCCGAATCCCGCAGTGAGCGCAGCCCAGGTTGTCAATCAAAGCAATGGAAATATGGTAGGAAAGGAGACTAGATTTGGATCGAACCTAACCGATCTGTACAACATATCTTCAACTCAGACTTCAACAGGGTCGGTTTCTGGTTCCAACGATTCATTTACGCCAATGGGTGGATTCTGGCTACTTACTGGAATGATGTTAGGTGAGGTTACGCCTGGCGGGGTGGGTAGTGGGCTATACACGCTTTTACTTTTTGCCCTAATTGCGGTGTTTTTAGGCGGACTGATGGTTGGGAGGACGCCAGAATACCTCGGAAAAAAGATCCAAGCTAAAGAGGTAAAACTTGCAGCTTTCGGAATTCTAGTGATGCCTATTACTG
>JABEUL010000325.1 GCA_013044465.1 Acidimicrobiales bacterium | reverse complement strand
ACATAAGATTGAGATCTCAAGTTCCTACTGATCAGAGTAATGCGAAGCATCATTTCCAGCAATTGCATTCAATCCTCGACAAGTTTGGAAATAGATCTCATATTTATTTCGATTAATTAGTAAAACCTTGAAAATTGACTCTTAAATCCAAAATTTGTCAGCAGACAATACAATCTGAACAATTAAACATCATTTATGGGTAACTAGAACCAAATCTGATACCTGCAAGTTGATATTTTCTGCCGCTCCTTCCAGGAAGCTGGCCGGAGCTGAAGTATGCTTTGGCGGCGTCTGTCATTTCAACTCTTGTCCTTGGCAACTGATTAGCAATAAGTGCCCTACTTGAAGGATTTAGAATGTCTGCATTTACGAGCAGTCCTTCACCTCCGATACCCTCAAAGGATACTCTGGGCGGTGAGGCTATCAAACTTCTAGTCATCAATAACTGGTTAGCCAACGATGGGGCAATTATTGAAACTCTGCTTACACTAGAGAGATTTAATACCTTCCATTTAGAAGATCTTCCAGTAGCCAGCCAACCGGGTCCAATATTAAGATCATGGCTATAAGAAGAATAGAACACATTATTTGGTAAATTCCTCGATATTTCTATTGGCTTTAGCCCTGGCGTCCGCTTATCAAGTCTCTTTGGAGGATCATTAGTTCCAATCCAAGTTACCGGTTTGGCAGTCCATTGACCGTCCTCCCACATCCACAAAGGATCATCAGGGGGAATATTGGACTCACTCATTTAAAAATACGCTACTCTTCAAATATCTGTGGAAAAACTCCTTTTCGATAACCATATCGATTCATTTTAACTTCTCATACTGCTCGACTGCTAATCCAGTTAGATGCTTTAGGTTAAGGGGCTCTCCATTTCCATAGATGCCGACAAAATATAGACCTGTAGTAAAATTGATAAAAGCACCGATGATTTGACCTCCTACTTTTCCGATTTTTAAAACGGCGCCCGGTATATTCGGGATAGTGCCATTCGTTAGATTGGGAATATACTTAATGACATTTTTTAACGACGAGGTTTCAGCTTGATTTATACATTCTGCCCCTAAAGTAGTCGTCACCTTGACTAAAACGATATCAATGTCGGAGGATGCTGAATTATCCTTGAAATACTTGTATATTTCCGAATCCCACCCGCAGCTTTTCAACTTTGTGACGCTTATACTTAGCCCGGCAGATGCCTGATAAATTGTCAAGATTCCCGTAGGCTGAGCACTAGCATCAACGTTGCTGCTTTGAAAGCCTGGTATGGTCTGAATGACCTTCGATCCCACGTCCTGATTATTTGTCATTGTGGTAGAACTTGAAAGATCGTGTGTGCTACACGCCGATGCAATAATTGCAAGCACAATTAAAATACCTATTGTCGCTTGGCCCTTGTACTTTTCAAGATGTCCCGTTATTAGATAAGCTTTCACCGTATTTACCTCCACGATTTCATTGAATAGGAATACCTGATTGACCGTACTTAACCGGAAGATGTTGAAGCACTGCAAAACTCACGTCCTCCGCTTGTAAGAGTAACTTTAGTGTTTCTTGTGGAATAGCTGCGATGACATAAAAAGAATTAGAAGCTAAAAAAGAATAATTACAAGAAAATCCCGGATACTCGTTATTTAAAGTCGTGCCTTTGATTTCTTGGCTGATTTGAGTAAGTAACACAAGACACATCTTGCCACATCCAAAAATAATTGGTTGGATTAAATGGTCCGATTCTGCGGTTGTTGGAGATCGTAGAAGCCCATTAGGTCTGGGACTCGTCCTAACATCGATGACGGAGAATTATCCAACAACTCGAAATGGTCAAAATTAGCCCTTCTGGGAGGTGACATTGTTATACAAGCCACTACTCGGTCCCACCAGCCTATCGAGTGACCATGTGAGAACCTTCTTGACAATTTAAAAATGCCGAACACATCATCAGATTTTTCTCGGCCGCCTACCATTAATAACTAATACAACAAGAATTCCCCCAAGAAAGATGACTCCACCGATAATAGTTAAAGTGCCCCATATCACAATCTGGTCCATCACCAAATGAATATCTGGACCAATGTATGAAGTATCTCTATCATCCTGAGTTATTTTCACCAAGTACCTACCTTCGAATGGAACCTCACATTTAGCCACAGGAACCGACGGTTCAATTCCAAGCATTTGGCTCCCTAACTCATCCCATATTCCTTCATGGACTGGCTTGCACCTTACGCTAACATTTTCCCCATTGATGTGGATAGAATCCAAAGGCAACGGAAAAATAGTTAGACTACCTGGGTCTTGGTAAATCATGTCATTACCCTTGGTTAAAGGGACACTCATGCTCTTCGAACCAACAATTTTGGCAACTGGAAAGTGCTTAGACGATTGACTTAATTGAAACCCAATCACTCCTGCGAGAAGAAAACAAAGTCCTATTCCAACAGCCGTATAGCCACGTTTCACAATATTTCTCCTAGCTGACTTGATTGTGGACCCACACCAATTTTAGCAATGCGCTCAACCGCATAATATTTATTGCATCTGCTCCATAAACCGTACGCCGAACCTATGCCACTTTCTACTTCCGAAAGGTTTGCAAATTGCTCTTTGAGCTTGATTGATGAGTAGTTTCCAATTGAAGTATGAATTGAAAGATTCAGACTTCCGAGATCGTCACTTAATATATTTTCTCATTGCGACCCTAGAGTCTAAAATCTTATGCGACAACTTTCCTGAAAGTGAGGGCTGGCTAAGAAGATGGAAACGAAATAGCGTCTGAACAGAGTAATAGTTTGATTAGGTTGGATATTCCAAAACTTCTGTATTAGCAACTCGAGTTGAGTGCCATATTTAAGAAATAAAATCGACAGTGCCAGAAGAAGGATTCCAAAGATGATATACGGCCAACCATGAGGTAATCCTGATCGCATATGTGTCAAACCAAGAATCATATGTTATTT
>JABEUL010000324.1 GCA_013044465.1 Acidimicrobiales bacterium | reverse complement strand
GCCAAAATAGGGGAGTGCTTCCCGTTTGGAAGGGTCACATCATGCGGGTTTCCCAGATCACTCCAAATCCATTCCACAATCTGACCAGCTTTGATCGTGACTGAGGCTGGTTCAAAACTGTTGTTGGAAATCGTGACTTGAGCGGCGGGATTAGCCAAAGATGCACTTTGGGTTGCATCATTGCTGGCCATGGGCACATTTGCTGGGGCGCTGCAGGCACTTAGAGCAAAAATGAGTACTACCGAAGCTGTCGCTGATAAAAGTTTAATTTTCCACATAGGTCCCTATTATTTCCTCCGTCAAAGGCGTAAAAAGCCAGTTAACTTATTAAATTGTAAACCAAAAGAGTCTTATCGACACTCACTTTTGGGCTCGATTGTTTAAAATAATCTAGCGCAATTGGGATGCTATCTTCGTCTTTTACCCACTAGTTTCATTACTCGGCTGTGAATTTCTGGTTTCGAGCCACCGCTTCAATCCTTGTGCATTTGAATGCACTCCATTTAAGGTTTCCATCCGTCTTCTCGATTCAGGATCAACGTGTGAGAGATCAATAGTAAAGCGGTCAGACAGGGCCTGTGCGATGTCTTTCCCCTCCTCCCAGGCAGCCTCGGCCACCTCTGCCCAAGCAACTACAGTCTCCTCGGCTTCACTTAAAAGCTCATCAGGATCAATATCTACTTTTCCATAGTGGGCAAGTGCCACTCTCCAAGGCTTGCAAGCTTTGAATTTCCTGAGCGAATTTACAGCCATGTCAAGGTCAAAATCTGCAGGAGGCGAGGAAGGTCGAAGAATGCCGACATCAGGCAAACGGACTCCAACGGCATCGCCAGCAAATAAAAGACCTGACTGAGAATCAAGAATTGCCAGGTGGTGCTTAGCGTGACCTGGAGAATCAATGGTAGTGAGAGTCCTGTTCAACCCGACCTCAATTACCTCATTATCTTCTAATACGTGGATTCTTTCAGCTTCAGTGGGAAGAAGCCGACCATAGAGCCCATCTAAAAGCGGTCCGTAAACGAGTTCAGCTGAATTGATTAGCCGTGTGGGATCAACTAAATGCCTTGCACCCTTTGGGTGAACATAAACTGTGGCATTTGGGAACGCTTTGGCAATATCTCCGACTCCGCCTGCATGGTCTAAGTGGATGTGAGTGACAATTACACCGCTCAAATCATTGGGACCGAGTCCTATGTTGCCGAGAGCTTTCATCAGTGTGGGTACGGAGGTCTGCGAACCTGTCTCAACAAGTATGGGATTTGGACTATCAATGATGTAGCCCGCCGTAACGTGACGCCAGCCACCTAAAAGTGTGTCAATTTCTATTACTCCATCTCCTATCTGGGAGATTTCTGGATCCAGATCTGAATGTTGGTGATGTTCTGACATACAGCTTTAACTTTATCTAATTGAGGACCTTTTGACCAAATGGGTCAAAGTAATGATAACTTTTTAGTTTTTTATTCCGTGTTTTCCGTTGTGGTTCTTGTCATGGATCCAAAGTCTCTTCCTGGGATCTCGCCGAGCTAGCTTCTCAGTAAAGGGCTTATCAACGGTTTGGCTAAAAGTACTGACTTCAAATCCCTTTTTCATGTGCGCCAGATTGCAGGCAGTGTTTATTAGGGAGATATGGGAGAAAGCTTGGGGAAAGTTCCCTACTTGGCGGCCAAGGATAGAGTCGTACTCTTCAGATAGTAGGCCTAGGTCATTAGTAACTGAAAGCAGTCGCTCAAACAAGTTAACTGCATCTTGTTGACGACCCATCATTGCATAAGTATCTGCCAACCAAAATGAGCAGGCCAAAAAGGCCCCTTCCCTCCCAGTTAACCCATCGACGCTGCCGTTATCATCGACTTGATAACGCAAAACAAATCCGTCTACGATAAGTTCTTTCTCAATTGCTTCAACTGTGGCGACCACTCGTGAATCATTTGCCGGGAGAAAACCCATTATTGGAATCATTAGAACCGATGCATCCAAGGTATCTGAACCGTAGTACTGCGTAAATGCCTTTTTATCTGGGTTCCAGGACTTTTCAAGCACCTCTTTGTGAATCAAGTCCCTACTTTGGCGCCAATGGTCCACGGGGCCTGATAAGTCATTTTTGACAACGGCCTCAACTGCTCGGTCGAGTGCTACCCAGGCCATGACCTTGGAGTGAGTGAAATGTCTCCTTGGACCTCGCACTTCCCAAATTCCTTCATCAGGCTCTCCAAAACGGGATTCAACGTAGTCAATAAGTGTTAGCTGGAGATCCCATGCAGCCTGGCTGTCACTTAGCCCTGCAATTCTCGCATCGTGAAGTGCAGCCATAACTTCGCCATATACATCAAGTTGAAACTGACCAACTGCATTGTTGCCAACTCTGACTGGAGCTGAGTTTTCGTAACCTTTGAGCCATGGGATAACGTACTCTTCGAGTCTCCTCTCTCCAGAGGCGCCATACATTATCTGGAGCTTAGATGGGTCTCCTGCAACTGCTCTGACCAACCAGTCTCGCCATGCTGAGGCTTCATCTATATAACCGCCACGTACCAATGCATCTAACGAAAGAGAGGCATCTCTTAGCCAGCAGTATCTATAGTCCCAGTTGCGCCCGCCGCCGATAGCCTCTGGAAGTGAACTAGTAGGCGCAGCTACGATTCCACCTGTTGGATTATAGGTCAGTGCTTTAAGAGTAAGGAGGGATCTGACAACTTGGTCTCTGTATTCGCCGTCGTAAGTAGAGATAGCTGCCCAACTTTTCCAATATGTTTCAGTTTCATCGATTATGTAAGTGGCGTCAAGTGGTCTAGGAGCTGGTTCATGCGATGCGTGATGAATAAGTTGAAATGGTATCGATTGCCCAGCTGTGACAGTGAAATTTGAAACAGTTGTCAGATCTTTTCCATGAGTATGCACAGTGGACCAAAGACTTAAGGCATCTGGTCCCGCTACGGCTTGGAGCATCCGATCTCGCCTTACGACCCAAGGAACAATGCTCCCATAGTCAAAACGAATCACTAACTCCATGTTCATTTCAACCGATCCGGATATTCCCTTAACTATTCGAATTACCTGCGGAAAATCTTCCCTGATTGGCATAGCGTCAATTAACATAACTTTGCCGGTCTCGGTTTCAAATTCTGTCTCTAGGATTAAAGTGTCTTTTCTATAGCTTCGCTTCGTTCCAATAACTTTTTGGTCTGGTGATATCTTCCAATAGCCATTGGATGAATCTCCAAGCAGTTTGGCAAAACAGGCAGGGGAGTCGAACCTTGGAAGACAAAGCCAGTCAATGGAGCCATCTTTGGAGACAAGGGCTGCAGTGTGAGTGTCTCCTATTAAGCCGTAATCCTCAATAAGAGAAGTCACAATACTTTCAACTTAAGTTTAAATTCCGACAATTTGCTGTTCATTCTAGACACGTATGATCATTGATAACTATTTAAGTACTCTAACCCGCGATGCAACCCTCTGTCGAAACTTGCTGTGGATTTGAAAGCGCTGTATTTAGCCTGGAAGCTACTCCACTTGCCAAAAGGGCATAACCAACATTTGAATCCGTAGTGGATTTGGAAAAAACTACGCCAGCTACTTGGCCAGAAGTAGTGAGCAGGGGACCTCCTGAGTTGCCCGGCCTTACAAGGGCCTGTATCTGATAAACGGGCCTTGTGACAGAACCTTGCCCATATATGTTGGAGCCGATTGCTTGGAACTCTTGGAGAATGCCTGATGGCTGTGCGTTAAAGGGTCCACCTTCTGGATATCCGATTACGACTGTTTTTGTCGCAGGAGCGAGAGTAGAAGTATCTAATTGAAGCGGGGGGTCGTTTAGATTTCTAACTTGCAAAATTGCAAGATCAAAGTTGGGATCAAAGTACACCACAACTGCGTGATGAATGCCGGAGGAATCTTGAACATTAGGGTCAGTTATGCCTGCCACCACGTGGGCATTGGTAACTACGTATCCATTTGCTACTACGAATCCAGAACCCTCTTGAATTTGCCCACACCCAACTCCAACAATCTTGACTACGCTCTGCCCGACATTTGTCACATCAGTTTGAACTTGGCTTGCAGTTGCTTCTTGGACGCTTCCTGGGGGAAGTGGGGCAAATCCAGAAAACACCGATGGGAAGCCGCCTTCAGTCACTAGGCGCCTGAGCCCATTAACAGGAACGGAAGGAAGTGTTTGATTCATTGCCCGAAGGATTGTAGAGCGCTGGATTTGAGAGTTTAGGGTTTGGTTGGGGGAGTTAGCCAAGACCGAACTTAACAGCCAAGCGAGAATCAAGGTTGCAACTACAGAAACAACTACGCCACCACCATTGTCAAGTCCCTGAAGGTGATGTGACCCCATCCAATTATGCACCTTATTGCCAAATAGGTGTCCGACGCTTCCAAGTACCATGGCAGGTAGAAAAAGTAGGGCAATTGCTATCAGCATCCTAACTATTGATGAAGTTATGTTGCTGGCAAAGAAGTTAGATGTCATGGATCCAATCCACCAACCAAGAGCGAGACCGATGAAGAAACCCCCATAGGAAAAGAAAAGGGAACTAGCTCCTACCTTCAATCCATTGATGGCAGCTAAGGCCACAAAGATCAAAACTAATGCGTCGAATAAATCCATACTCAGTAAAATTTATCTAAAAATTATGAAGAAACTATTAACTAGTTGCTTAATCGACTTATATCTCAACAGGTTCAATTCCTAAATCTTCAAAGGTGGCAATTGCCACATACGGTATATCCATAGCCTCCATTGCTTTTTTCGTGGCATAGCTTCTATCTAACAGCGCCATTGCGAGAACTACTTCACCTCCGCTTTGAATCACTGCATCTATCGCGTCAATGATGGAAGAACCGCTTGTTACCACGTCATCAACTACCAGTACTTTAGCGCCTCTCTCTATCTGAGCTCCCTCGATTGCCCTCTTTACGCCATGGGATTTGGCGTTTTTCCTAACTGAAAACCATGAAAGTCCGGTGACTAAGGCAACTGCATGACTAATAGGGTCAGCTCCCATTGTCAGGCCTCCAACTGCCTGCACTTCTGTTATTTGATTTTCGGAGTGCTTTTCCATCAGCGTGACCCCACTGGCTAGTGCTTGTTCCACTACTGCAGCTGCCACTATTCCTAAATCTGAACCAAGGGCCATTGCCCTTCTGCAGTCGACATAGTCATGGCTCCATGCTCCACTTGCAAGCTGGAAAGGCTCTTCACTCCTCATATAGGCTTTTTCGCTTAAAAGTTTGATTAGTGCAACTTTTGATGGGCGTTGGGGATCTGAAACCATTAATAAGAGTGTAGAGATTATTTGGGCACAAGTTGTTCAGATCAGGTCTTTATTTTTTACTAATTTTCCGGTTTTATTCCCCGGAGCCCAGCCCACGCCAGATCTGCCACCCATGAGGCCAGTTCGGATGAACTTTTATTTGTAAATGCTGGGTCAATACTTATTTCATCTTCGGCTCTCCCGTTAGATCCTGACATCCAGTATCTGCTGGCACCTTCTGCCATCCCAATCACAGCATGGGCGAGAAGCCTTCTATGCTCAGGTGAAACTCCGACATCAATTAGGGGCGCGAGGGTTTCAGCTATCTTTTTCTCTACTTCCCTAACTGCCAGTGAGAGTTCTTCATCGTGTGAGGCTGATCTTCCAAATAAAACCCTAAAAGCGTTTCTGTGCTGTAATACAAATGCAAAGTATGCGGAGAATCCCTGTTCAACCTGTTGTCTTGGAGACCCAGCTGCCGAAGTCGCAGACGTGACTTGGCCGATTAGCCCCATAGATACGTCCCTAATTATCTCTAGATAAAGTGCCCGTTTTGAGTCAAAATGCTGGTAGAGAAGGGGTTTTGTTACCCCAGCTGCTTCTGCAATGTCCTCCATAGATGTGGCATCAAATCCCCTTGTGGCAAAAACTTCAAGGGCTGTATCCAAAAGCTGCCTTCGCCTTCTCTCAGCAGGCAGTCTTTTATGGGAAGCAGCTCCGGTTTTTCCACTATGAGGGGCATTTAGCGACACATGCCCAGATTACTAGCTAGACATTGGTCTCTAAAAGTGTTACAGTCTGTTACATGTGTGTCGGTGCCAGATACCTGAATCTAAGACAAATACCTGATGTGAGTAGATTGACCTATTTGAACTGGAAGTTTAAGTGAGCGGAGATAGTCTTCGAAGTGAACGGGTGCTACAGCGCAGAAAAGAGCTTTTAGAAGCTGCTATTCGAACTATCCGTCAAAAAGGGATTGCGACATCTATGGATGACATGGCATTTGAGGCAGGTATCACAAGGCCAATCCTCTATCGCTTTTTTGGGGACAGACGTGGCTTGATTGCTGCAGTTTCTGAGTATTTTGCCACCGAGTTAATGGATTCATTCCAAGTAGTTATGGAAAAAAATGAAGCTGCCCTTGAGACTATTCGCAGTGGCGGCCGGGTAGACGTAAAGGCCATCTCGGCTGAGGTAATCGATGCATTTTTGACCTTGGTTGAAAATGATTCACAGCTTTACAGATTTTTAGTGGCGTCTTCGGGTGTGGCAGAAGATTTAGGACTTGGCGACCAGGGGGCCCCGATCATGAGCTTTGTTGACATGATCGGCAAACAAGTAGCGGTATTTATTGGCGAAGTTCTAGCACTATCTGGTCGAGACTCAGGAGCAGCTGAGCCGTGGGCGTTTGGAATAGTGGGGATGGTCCATTTTGGTGCTATGTGGTGGCTAGATCGAGGCGTGATTACAAGAAAGAGGATGGTTGAGTATCTCTCCATGCTTTTGGCGGAAGGACTGCAGAGTGACAATTTGGCTCTCGGATCAAAAGTATCGAGAAGTCGACCCCAAGCGAGCGTGAGACGAGTTCAAGCAAGCAAAAACATAAGACGAGTCATGGTTGATTTACCTGACTCTAAAGAGGACTTTACCAATAGGAGGTATAAATGACATTGGCATTACAAGAAATTGTTGAAGAAGACGTATTCCCACCCCCATTTGTAGATATTGCAAGTGATTCTAAGTGGATTCGAGAAATACCTGGCTTGTATGAGGAGTTTTGTAAGTGGGAAAAGGAACTTCCACTTGTGCGTGCTTCACTTGAGCGCCATGCTCAGGCACTGGCAAGGCCTGCACTTCATCCGGCAGGCTTTTCCATGATAGGTCTTACCGTTGGAAGATCAGCCGTGGCTGCTTCTAAATTAGCAACCGATCTTCCTAAGGCTTTCATCCGCAGACTATTTTTCGGAGAAGTCGGACCAAGTGTGGGCAATCTAGCAATTGAACGAGCCCAAGACATAGTGAAAAATGGTGGGTCAACTATGGTGAAGTTAGGTCAGTTCATATCAACGGCTAAGGGCCTTTTACCTGATGAATTAGTTGAGAGTTTTTCTTGGTGCCGAGACTCTGTGGCTCCAATGGATGCTGAGACAGTTCACGAGATTTTGATTCGCGAATTCGGTCTTAGTGCAAAGGAATGTTTTTTAGATTTCGACGACACACCCATGGCAGCAGCCTCGATTGGGCAGGTGCACCGAGCTGTGATGAAAGACGGGCGCCAAGTTGTTGTAAAGGTCCAGAGACCTAACTTAAGGGAGCAGTTCGCCAAAGATTTGCGGGGAATGGCACTGTTGGCCTTTGCCACCGAGTTGCGCCTAGAAGGTGCCAGAATGGCGAATCTTTCAGGTTTTGTTGAACTTTTTGCCAACTTAGTCCTACAAGAGATGGACTTTAGATTAGAGGCCTGCAACATGCTGGAATTAGGCCTGGCAGCCGAGCACGCTGACGTTAACTTTGTACACTTCCCACGTCCGATTCCAGGATGGGTAACTCCCAAGGTTATCGTCATGGAGTATTTGGACGGAGTAGCATATTCCGAAAACGACTGGGACCAGGTTCCAAAGGCCGATAGGGAACGGCTTCTCAGATTGGTGATCTCGGGAGTGTTGGAACATACCTTGGTCTATGGAGTATTTCATGGAGATCTCCATGCGGGAAATGTTTTAGCTAAACCCGATGGCAGATTAGGTCTGATTGACTATGGCATTGTCGGAAGACTTACCCCCGATGAGCGCATATACCTAATCAGGTTCATGATTGGCATAGGCATGAACAACACAGCTATGCAACTCGCTGCGCTGCAACAGTTCGGAGCAATTCCAAAAGAATGTGACATTGAACAACTGGCAAAGGCCATGGATGCCGAGATGCCACTTCCCGACAAAGTAACTCAAGAAGACTTGGCTGAACAGATTGGAATGGTAATCAGATTTTTAGCCAAAGAAGGATTTAGACTCCCGACTCCACTTGTTCTGTTTTTCAAAAACCTGCTTTATTTAAACGGGTTTGCAGCAGCGGTTGCACCTGGGACTGACTTGTTAGGTGAGATCACGCCTATATTTGAATACTTTCAGTCGAAATATCCAGAACAGATGGCATTGATCACAAGCGGTGGCACTTTTTAGCTTGTCTTTGAAGATTTAAAAAGAAGCACTCAAAGGAAAATCACGAGTTCTTCTTTGAGTGCTTTGGACTAATTTGCCCGTGACTTATTTGCTTGGTGGTCTAGATAAGCTCCAAGGCTCATCTCCAGATTTACTCAAATGTGAAAAAGCTTCAAGACATAAGAATCAAAATTCACTGCTGAATTATTTCAAGGACCGATCTAGCTTCTTTAGAAGAGGGATGATCGGGTCCATACTCGGCTTCTGAGAGTTCTATACATTCACTTGCAAGAATACGGGCTGATTCCAAATCGCCCGATTCAAGAATAATTTTGGATAATTCCCCCATATTTATCAGGGTAGAGGGAGCTTCTGGTCCACAGAGAGCTTTTCTTCTTTCAAATACCTCATCACTGAGGGCTCGGGCTTTTTCCAATTCCCCGGTAGCGGCAAAATTCGTGGCCAATGCTGACATTTGGTTGAGTGTTGAATTATTGTCCATTCCACTTTTTAGCTTATGCAGCTCAAAATGACGCTCAAGCAGGACTCGCCGCTGATCAAACTCATTGAGATCAAATAGTATCCGCTGCAGTTCAGTCATTGCCCTATGTGAGCAGTAGGCCTCCTCGCCATGTTCGCTAATTGATATTCGCAAAATCTCTTCAAGTGATTCCCGCGCTAGTTGGAGTTCTCCGCTTTTGCGATCGATGCTAGCTATAAGAATTTGTGCAAAAATTGTCGCTTTTCCCCTAGGGCCATCGAGGCGCTCACGACCAGAGAGCACATCTTGTGCGATTTGGCGAGCATCACTGTGTTTGCCTTCGTCAGAAAGTACTTTTGCCAGTTCGGTCATTATGCCGAAAGTCTTGTTGCTGTCGACTCCTGAGACAGTGCGGTGAATTTCCAATAGTTCACGCAGAAGTGCAATTGCTTGGCGAACCTTTCCCGCTTCCTTTTGCACAAGAGCAAAAATTTGCATAATGCTCAAGGTGGTTTTATCGTGCTCATCGAGGGTCGCACGTCGATGCTCCAGGACCTCTTTAAGTAGCTTTTCCGATCGTTTCCACATCGATCGGTCTTTTTCGATATAACCCAGTAGCATCTTGACAGCAATTGTTTCTTCCGAATCACGGCCAAAGGTGCGGATACTCATTTTCATAGCTGAGTTTGCCAGTCGAAATGCAGAAGGTAGTGCACCAATTCTTTTTTGGGTCGAGGCTAAATGAAACAGTGCAGATCTTAGAACCCTGTAGTCTGATCCATTAGTCTTTTCAATTTCTTCTAGGATGCGCATCTGCAGGTCTCTTGCCTCAACTAAATGCCCTAAGTCCCGAAGGCTCAACCCCAACCAAATCTCAGCAGTCAGTCTCTGTTGATTATTTTCCCCATATATTTTGTTTTGTCCTTCGATTCCTTCTCGGAGAACAGCACAAGCTCTTTCGTATTTCTCGTTTTGATTTAAAGCAATACCGAGCCTAACAATTGAAGCCACCGTGTCAGGATTGTCATCTCCTTGCAGACTCCTACGAGACTCTACGACTCTCTCCTGTAAAACTAAAGACTCCTCATCTTGGCCAAGTTGATCTAAGACCTTGCTCAAATCCTCCATAATGCCCAACCCGCCAAGATCTTCATGTTCTCCCCGACCTGCTAAATCTTCGAGACCAGATCTTAATATCTCTGATGCTTCCTGTGCTTGACCTAAAGAGAGCAAAGTCGCAGCCAGAGAACGCAAGGAAGCAATGGTTTTTGGATGATTTGGTCCTTGGAGTTTCCTTCGGTATGGGAGAACTTCAAGATAGTGATTTTTAGCTGTCGAATAGTCTTTTGCCCACGAGGCGCGCCGACCTGAGTAATCTATGGCATCTAAGGTGTTGAAATTATTTAGTCCGAATATGAGCTTGCGGGAATCCGTAGTTTCTTCAAAAATGGAGCGAGCTTCGTCAATTTGCCCCTCTTCATGCAGCCAACCGGCGTATGTTTCTTTGAAGCCAATCAACTCACCTTGTCTATTGGCAAAGCGTTGTTGGAAGGTATCAATGGTGTTTTTTAAAAGTTCCTTGGCTTCGTCGTGGTTGCCCAGCGACCACAACTTCTTTGCGTAAAATACTTTGGACCGTAGGGTGAATTTAGAGTCCGCGCCGGTGTTGCGACTAAATTTTTCAGTCAGCTTCTGAGACCACTCGATATCCTGAGTTTCCGCAGCTTGATTAATTATCCAAGCGTGGAATGTGCTGACGCCATTTTGGCCTTCATGTTTCAGCTTTATACCAAGGCGATAAAGTGAATGCTGCATCTCTGGGAAGTTTGGAGTAGTCGGGATATGAACTAAATTCTGAACTCTAGGCAACACATCTGAAAGCTGGTGAAAAAAGTCTTTTTGATGCTTCGTTAGCCTCTGGTCGCCAATAGCCTTGGAGGCATTAGCCTCACTTACTTTCTTTTCTCTAGGTTCTTCCATTGATTCCCACTATTGGCTCGATTCTCTCAAAAGGGTTCCCAACTGGAGAGAAATTCTGACAACGATATTACTTAATATCTTACTTCATTAAAGGCCAACCTGCTCGGGCCCAACTTAAAAGCAAATTACAACTTGTTTTAGGTTCTTCTTCGAGCCCAAAGTGGATTCTTGGCCAGTCCCACGTTTGTCATCCCAGGTTATTTACTTGTACTTCCACTGCCAGTTTCTGACTTCTGGCAGATCTATGCCGTGCTCTTCAATGTAGTTGGTGTGTCCAATTAACTTGTCTTCCATCAGCTCTTTTACAGACTCTGCTTTAGAACCTGTCATATTAGTTCTCTCAATAACGTCCATAACAAGATGAAATCGATCTAATTCATTCCTAACCAGCATGTCAAATGCAGTTGTAATAGTTCCCTCTTCTTTGTAACCACGAACATGTAGATTCCGATTGTGCCTTCGATAAGTTAGGCGATGGATTAGCCATGGGTATCCATGGAATGCAAATATGATTTCTTTGTCTTTGGTGAATAGCTCATCATATTGAGGATCACTCAAACCATGCGGGTGCTCACTGTCGGGTTCTAATTTCATAAGATCTACGATATTTATCATTCGAATTTTCACTTGAGGTAATTGCTCCCTGAGAATTGAAATTGCAGCTAAAGTTTCAATCGTTGGAACATCTCCAGCGCAAGCCATAACCACATCAGGTTCACCCCCTTCGTCGTTGCTTGCCCAATCCCAAACTCCGATTCCAGCCGAGCAGTGGTCAATAGCATCTTGCATTGAGAGCCATTGCGGAGAGTCATGTTTTCCCGCAATTGTGAGGTTAATGTAATTTCGACTACTCAGACAGTGACCCATGACTGAAAGCAGGCAGTTTGCATCCGGAGGCAGATATATGCGTATCATTGAAGATTTTTTATTGACCAAATGGTCGATAAATCCAGGATCTTGATGGGTAAATCCGTTGTGGTCCTGTCTCCATACGTGAGAGGTCAAAAGGTAGTTCAAAGAAGAAATGCTTTTGCGCCAAGGAATCTCAGAAGACATTTTCATCCACTTGGCATGCTGGGTAACCATTGAATCTACAATTCGTATGAAGGCTTCATAGCTGTGAAATAGTCCATGCCGCCCAGTTAGTAAATACCCTTCAAACCAGCCCTGGCAAAGATGTTCACTAAGCATTGAGTCAAACACTGCGCCAACTGGGGAAAGAAACTCATCACTTTCTTCAATGCGGGCGTCCCACTGTCTTTCAGTAGCCTCGAATACAGCTTCAAGGCGATTCGATAAGGCCTCATCAGGTCCAAATACTCTGAAATTGTGGTGATCATCGTTCAATTTGATCACGTCCCTTAGGTATGGACCTAAAGCATGAGTATTGCCTGCGTTCACATCACCGTGACGAGAAACATCGATTGCATAATCACGAAAATCGGGTAGACGAAGCTCTCGTAAAAGGATTCCTCCATTTGCATGTACGTTTGCCCCCATCCGACGTTTTCCTTTAGGCGCCAATTCTTTTAAAGATTCCAAAAGCCTTCCTGATCCATCAAAGAGTTCACCAGGTGAATAGCTAAGTAGCCAATCCTCTAAAAGCTTTAAATTCTCCTTATGGTCTTCATCAACTAGAAAGGGTACCTGATGGGATCGGAAAGTTCCCTCTATTCTAAGGCCGTCTATTTCTTTTGGACCAGTCCAGCCCTTAGGCGATCTAAGTATTACCATTGGCCACTTGGGTCGCTCAAAATTCTCACTGTCTCTAGCACTTTTTTGGATATCCATAATTTCTCGAACTGCCAAGTCAAGTGCACCTGCCATCTTCTGGTGCATCTCTTTTGGTTCATTTCCCTCAACGAAGTATGGCTTCCATCCATATCCTCTGAAGAGATGGTCTAGTTCTTCGGGATCAATTCGGGCTAATACGGTTGGGTTGCTGATCTTGTATCCATTTAGGTGCAGTATCGGCAACACTGCTCCGTCAGTCCTTGGATTCAAGAATTTATTTGAGTGCCACGAGGTTGCCAGTGGTCCAGTCTCAGCTTCGCCATCTCCCACTACACAGGCAGCAATTAAATCTGGGTTGTCATAAACTGCTCCAAAGGCATGGCTTAGGGAGTATCCAAGTTCTCCGCCTTCATTAATTGACCCTGGAACTTGAGGAGATACATGGCTTGATAGCCCTCCTGGGAAAGAAAACATCTTGAACAGTTTTTTAAGTCCCTCTTCGTCCTGGGTGACGTCACTGTAGTAGTCACTGAAAGTTCCTTCCAAATAAACATTTCCAACGACTGCAGGTCCACCATGACCTGGCCCTGAAAGGTAGATCATATTGAGATCGTGCTCTTTAATAATCCGATTCAAATGGACATAAATAAAGTTCTGTCCTGGCGTAGTTCCCCAATGGCCTAAAAGCATTTTCTTAACGTCACTTAACTGGAGTGGTCTTTTAATAAGAGGGTTGTCTCGAAGGTAAATCTGCCCTACAGACAGATAATTTGCCGCTCTAAAGTAGGCATCTATTTTGTCCAGCATTTCAGTTGAAAGTGGTCTGGTCTCCATTGGTTGTCTCCTTATATGTCATTGAAGCTTCTATAGTTTGCTTTGCAATAATTGAAGCTTCGTTTGTCTTGATGACATAGACTCCAATCTCACTCTCTTTTGAAGAGATAATAAATGCATTTTCCCCGTTTACCTTCTCATCTACCGATATTCCTAAATACGAAAAATTTTCACATATTCGTGATCTAACTACTGGGGAGTTTTCACCAATTCCACCTGTGAAAATTAGACTGTCGAGCCCGCCCATTGTCGCTGTCATGCCACCTATAGATTGCCTTATCCGCGAAATAAACACATCAATAGCTAGTTGAGCACTCTTGCTGTCCTTAGACTTTGCTAACAAATCCTTCATGTCAGCCGATATTCCAGAGATCCCGAGTAATCCGGATTGATAATAGAGCATCTGATTTACCTCTTCTATGGTCATATTGGCCCTTTGAACTAAAAAACCTACTATGGCCGCATCCAAATCTCCGGCTCTGGTGCCAGAAGGCACTCCCGAGGAAGGGGTGAAGGACATGGAAGTATCGACCACTGAGCAATTCTTAATCGCTGCCAGTGATGCTCCTCCTCCAAGGTGGGCCAAAATAATCCTTCCGTTAGAGATTTCAATACCGAGTTCATTCTTGAAAGCACCGTAAACGTATTCATAGGAAAGACCGTGAAAACCATATTTTTTAATCCCGAGCGATGCGAATTTCCTTGGAATGGGGATGGTTTTGGCAACATCTGGCATCTCCGTGAAAAAAGAAGTGTCAAAGCATGCAACCTGAATGGCCTTTGGAAATTTCTTTTCTGACTTCGCAATTATCTCAAGTGAAGATTTCATATGTTCAGGATCCACAGAACTCCACTTTTCAAGATCCTTAAAAACTAATTCGGTCAATACTGAAGGCTTTGTATTTTTATTTCCACCGTGGACAATGCGGTGGCCAATGGCGCCAACACCTGCCAAATCGAAAACATCTCCGATTTTCATGAGACAATGATCGAAGGCTTCAGAGCAATCTTTCGCCGCTAAATTTTCTGAAGTAGTTCTTCCACCAATTACCGATATAAGGCATGCATTGGCTTTCCCCACATTTGTAACTTCAGTTTTTACAACTTGATCTAGCGAAGAAGAGACAAGTTCCAGCTTTAGACTAGATGATCCGGCATTTACACAAAGTATCGGACCAATATCAAACGCCACTACATCATCCTAGCAACCAAGATGCAAATTTCATTCAAAGAAGCAGCTGATCCACTATTAAGGGACTTGGATAAGTGCCATGACTATCTGCTAGAAGGCTGCTTACTAATTACCGTAAATACTTGGGATTTATGGAGTTACTATTTCGATAAATGTTTTCTTTTTTTGCTCGATTTAGCCATTCGCAGAAGTTAATGAACTCTAAATTTAAATCGCGCATCAAATGGCATGAATTCCCAGATTAGAGATTTTAAATTGTGGTCGCTGGTTTAAAACCATGAGTTCGGGTGAGAAAAGTTTTAGACTTTAGCTAGGCCCATTGATCCAATGTGGCCATCAACAGTCAAAATGTCAAAGTTGCCCGATTCAAAACCCGCCCCACCAATCAAAAGTAGCTCTGCGGCACTGGTTTCATTGCCTACAGAGCGATGCTCAGTTCCGACTAGTGTCACTCTAATTTTTGAAAATCTATGCAAAGTTGGTATCAACGTAATATCATTCCAGGTCAGGAGATTTGAAAGGTTTTTGCCAGATGGCAGTCATTGAAAGATTAATCGAGGAACTAGGTTCCAATCCATCTGGGATTGGCTTTGTTTACTCGGCATTAGAAAAAGTTGTCGAGGAGTATGGCTGCCAAGATGCAGTACTTGTATTAGAAAGTCCTGATTACGGCAGGCAAATTTTCCGCCACGGTCGCAAAGTCGTGGAAACTGACTGCATCCCCAGAGGCGTAATTGAAGCCGAAGCTGGACTATATCTGATCCCGGATCAGATTGAAGATGAGGCACTTGACAGGGTGGTCAATCTATGTGACGTAGCACTCAAACTCGATAGAGCCAAGCACGACGCCACTCACGACTCATTGACGAGTCTCTTGAATCGTAGATCATTTGACGAAGTAATGGACCACCTCTGCTCGCAATCTGCCCGGTATGGATGGGTCTTTACTTTGGTTCTAATTGACGTCGATGAGTTCAAGGCAATAAATGATACTAAGGGCCATGCCATAGGGGATGAAGTTCTCCAGATGGTGGCAAGATCGCTCCAGATGACACTTAGATCAGGCGATCGGGCAGCGAGAATAGGTGGAGACGAATTTGCCCTCATTTTGGCAAATGCCACGTCGCAAGGTGCCATTCAGGCAGTTGAGCGACTAAGGGTATCAATCAACAATCAGTCGCCGGGTGTATCGATTTCAACTGGAATTGCAAGTGCTCCAGATGAGGGAGAAGAATCAAGGGAACTCTTTGCCGTGGCTGATGAGAGGCTTTATTTGGAGAAGGGGAGTGTGAAGCATTAATAATGGACGATAACCACAATACTGATGAATTAGAAGCCCTATTGAGGCAAGTTACCGGTGTGATTTCAGTATCTTGGGACAAGTCGAATGAGAATTTACTTGCTGATTTGATTGTGACGCCAGCAGAGTTACTTGAATCGGCTCTGGGGCGTGCAAATGATATCTGCACTTCCGTGTCGAACCGATCGATCCGAATTGGGGGCATTGGACTCCCACCCAGTGAAAACCCAATTGACCTAAGTGAAGTTACCCACAGATCATTTTTGCGAGTGGTCCCTGGAACTTTAAGTGAAGAAAATGGTGAAATTGCTCTTGAAATAGAGTGGGGATCCAATCGGGCTAGGGGTAGCAGCAGCGATCAATTTGGGAGCTCAAAGGCTGTGATTGAAGCTATCGGCAAACTTGGAGATGAACTTGGCGACCAGTCAATGATCCAGCTTAGGAATGGAACCACCGTAAATAAGGTGGAAATTTCAGAAGAAGTTCGGCATAGCGCTAAAGTCGAGATAGCTACCCCAAATGGGGTAGTTGTTGGGGTTGCTAGAGGTGCAAGCCCCGAGGAAGCCACAGCTTTGGCTACGCTGCATGCGTGCTCACGCTCGCTTCCGCACTCGAAGCACTAGAAAAGGACTGAAGTT
>JABEUL010000323.1 GCA_013044465.1 Acidimicrobiales bacterium | reverse complement strand
GGATCGTGCTGTAGTTGAGCTAACTAATGGCAAAAGAGTAATTGGTGCTCCTAAAACTGAAGCTGGAAGGAGAACCGTTGCTATTCCTCCTCACCTCTTACCTGAGATTACTTCTCACCTTGACAGGTATGTTTTAGCTGAACCAACTGCTTTGCTATTTACAGGAGTGAAGGGTGGGCCCCTAAGGCCTCATGTTCTCCAAAATACATGGGTTAGAGCAAAAGAGAAAACAGGTCTTACGCAATTCCATTTACATGACCTTCGTCATGCTGGCAACACTGGGGCTTCAACTAAAGAACTAATGGCTCGAATGGGTCACTCAAGTTCAGCTGCGGCCATTAGGTACCAGCATGCAAGTTCTGATCGTGACAGAGTAATTGCTCAAGCACTATCGGCTCTAGCCGAATCGTCAGAAGTTGAGAGTAAATGACGGCTCAGTTCATGAAAAAAATACAGGTGCGCGATAATTGCGCGATAAGTTCGAATATCGGACCTTGTTGCCGAGAGGCCCACTAGTCATTACCTGGACTTTTGAGTGGAGCAGCCGACCGGATTTGAACCGGCGTCATCAGCTTGGAAGGCTGAGGTTCTGCCACTGAACTACGGCTGCAGGTTTCTTAAAACAATAATTTAGCCTATTTAGTAGATCTCGGTGAAACATCCAGGTAGTAACAGTAGAAGGAGTAAAGGGTGGCATTATCCAGTCTTTGTCATTCCTTTTAGGCTCAGCTTCGAATAAAGACGGGTATGGGTGCTCAATTTGTAAATATTCCTCATTTGGGAGGAATTCAAGAGAGTTATCATCACCTCGGCAAATTTATTTGGAAGGCGGTAAAATTGAAGCAGTAACTGATTCCACCAAATGGTGGGGTAGTTGATTTGCTAAGTTGCCTTAGGGAGATTGAATGTTGAGTATTTCAGTGGCTAAAAACATGGGGCTTCGAAAAATGCTTGTTTTTGCCAATATGGCACTGATGATTATTGGCCTATTGGCCATTTCCTCACTCCCCACTGGGCCTTCCAGTTCCCCCCAAAGGCACCTGACTTCTACAAAACTCAGTTCGAGTACAACTCCAGCACTTTTCCAGCCTTCAATTGCAGGGAGCCAGGTGGCCGGTCCAAAAGAGACGGGCTTTTTTAATTTTAGTGATTCATGTTGGTCGCCGCTTAATTGTTACGCTACTAACCAATCTGGCCAATTTATTTCCACCAACAATGGCGGAGCAACATGGAGTTACGTTTCGAACAATGCACCATTAGCATTTGAACTTTCTTGCTGGAATTCTCAAGACTGTGTTGCTATAAATAGAGAAACATATTTGACAACTGATGGCGGACTTAGCTGGACGCTACAAAATTCGCAACATGGCGGTACTAATCAACTCAATTTGCTTTTTTGCCAACCATCAATTTGTGTAGATGACGGTAATCCATTTTCGTTTTCGACAGATGATGGCAAGACTTGGAATAATCCGAATGCAATGAGTGGTGCCATATTTGCATCATGTGTTAGCTCAAGTTTCTGCATAGCGGTAGGTACATCGATTTGGATTTCCCATGATTCTGGCATTTCTTGGACTAGTTCGCCACTTCCAATTGGGGTAAGCAGGCTCTTTAGCGTATCGTGCCCAACGCCCACTGATTGTGTAGCAACTGGGGCGTTTGAAGCAACTGTTGGAACTTCAACGATAGTGAATTCGATTTCGATTATTTCAACTAACTCCGGCCAAACCTGGACCGCGCACAACATGCAAATGCCAAACAACATCTACCCGTATTTGAATTGTGTATCCTCGACGACTTGTTATGCATTGGGATCTAACCGCAGGGGCGATAAGTTTTCCGGTCTAGCAATATCGCGAGATGGAGGAGTTACATGGCTGCATGCGAGTCTGCCCAGAAGCGCCGATTATGCTTTTAACTTTCCTGAGTGTTCGTCAAGTAGTAACTGCCTGTTTACAACACCAGATAATATTTTTTATACCGTTGATTCTGGACTTACCTGGCATCTCTCTGATCTGTCGGGTGACTCGGTTCAAATTGAAACCTGTTCAAGTACTTCTCACTGCATTTTAACTACTCCAGGAGCAATCTACGTGACATTTAACGGTGGTGGCACTTGGACGCCAAGCTTGCTCTCCGGTAATTTCGGAATCCCCACCTATATAAGTTGTGCCACTGATCTTGACTGTATTGGAGCTGCTGGGGGATTGAATTTAAATGGCAATACTCCTACAATGTTCTTTACGAGTGACGGTGGAATTACTTGGAAAACTTCAGCCTTCCCATTCACCTATATGGTAGTTGGTGACGACTGTTTCAATGCAACTAATTGTGTTGCAGTGGGCGCTATCAATTGGCCCAACTCGAATAGTGGATTGCCCCTGCTTCAAATAATGTATTCGCAAGATGCTGGGAAGAGTTGGTTTCCAAGTTCAATTCCGGCTGGACTGCCGAGAATTTTTGTACAAAATTCAAATTTAATAAGTTGCGACAGTTCGGGAAACTGCTCAGCAATAGTGAACAAATCGATTTTGAATTCTGGTGACGGTGGTTTAACCTGGTCAGTAGTTGGTGCTCCAAGTAATGTGAATTCACTAATTTCTGTGTCTTGCACCGGATCGTTCCAGTGCTTTTACCTCACAATTACCACATCTGGCCCAGCAGTAATGTATGGAACCGGACCTAATTATTCATTTTCGCCACTTCCAATCGAAGTAGGTTCTAATGTATCTGCGATTGCGTGTTTGTCTGCAACAAACTGCGTAGTAGCTGGAACTGACTTACCAGGCATGAATGGCATGATGGCCGCAACTAGTGATGGGGTGACTTACAATTTATCTTCAGTTACGGGTTCAATTATTCCAGGACCTGCTTTGGGACTGAGTTGTTATGGCCAGTCCAACTGTGTGATTTCGAGCTTTAATGGCACGGCTACCTCAACTGATGGAGGTGCGACATTTACTAGCTCGGATCTAGTTGCAACATTAGGTAATTATTCTTCCATTTCGTGTCCAAGCGCGTATGACTGTGTAGTTGCTACAGCCAATGCGGCAGAAGTTACTAGCAATGGGGGGGTTAGTTGGAAATCAGCAACTTTCCCAAATGCAAGTCCATCGATTTACGCGTTAGACTGCCCAACAGTTTCTGTCTGTTATGCGGCAGGGGATCGCACTGCTTATATCTCGGATGACGGTGGTTCAACATGGTCTGCTCTTTCGCTTGGAACAAACGTAGGAACTCTTTTTGCGATTTCTTGTAGTTCGGCCGTATTCTGTACATCAATCGGTCAAACTACATTAGGCGCACCTCTAGCCATATCTACCAGTAATTCAGGATCCACTTGGATAAATTCAAGCCTGCCTCCAGATGCTTATAGCTTAGAAGAGATTTCGTGTCAGAACTTGACATGTGCTGCCGAAGGGGTAGACCAAAACAACGGTCCGCTAATAGTGTATAGCAGTGACGGCGGCCTAACGTGGAGTGATGCGACAATACCAACTGGAATTGGTGCCTTTGTAAGTGTAAGTTGTGGGTCTTCAACTAACTGTTCGGCTACCGCAGTATCTAAGTTTTATCCGGCAACTCCTATCATCATATTTACCAGCAATGGAGGAGAGTCATGGACTGTATCTTCTATTCCAAGTGGTTTGACTACATTGCTTGAAGTCTCATGCCCAAGTGTACAAAGCTGCATAACTTCTGCTGCATATTCTGGAACTGATTTTCCCTCGTTGTACTCCAATGATGGAGGTGCTACTTGGACTTCTGGAACCGGTACTTTAGACTTTCGAGGTGCGGTAAGTTGTGCGCCAAATAGTGATGTCTGTTGGATGGCAAATAATATGTTCAACTCGATTTCAACAACATTGGCTGTACCATCTGCACCATCAACACCTGTAGCAGCAGGAGGCGATGGGTATATCGTGGCATCATGGAACCCGCCTCCAAATGGTTCTACATTCAATCCACAAGGGTATGTGCTATCGGTAACACCTGCGGGTCAAACTTCTCCAGTGCTGGAATGGTATTCGTCCTCCCAGGGAGTCGGCACACAGACAGCGGAAATTCCGATGTTGACTAATGGCGTCACATATTCAGTCACTGTGTCTGCAATAAATCAAAGCGGAACTGGTCAGTCTTCGAACCCATCCAACTCAGCCACTCCTTCAATTAATCCCGCGCCTGCAATAACATCTGTTGAACCCAACTACGGCACGGTTGACGGAAATACTCCCGTAGTAATTACAGGGGTTGGACTGGGAAGTTCTGGGATGCAGGTAACTTTTGGCAGTAGCAGCGCTTCGACATCTACAATTATCTCAAATAATCAAGTAGATGTCACTACTCCTCCGAGTGTGACCGCTGGAGTGGTTAACGTTTCATTTGGGGCTGGAGTAACAGTCCAAAATACTGGTACTGGTTCCAACTTCACTTATGTTGCTGGCCAGCCATACCACCCCATTGCACCCGCTAGAGTATGTGATACTCGAGTAGCGCCTTCGACTTCTCCAAATCAGTGCAATTTGGGTGGCACAATGGCAGGCACCTTGGGACCAGGTGTAACCATGGTCGTAGCCATCGCTGGTTTAAACAATATTCCTTCCAGTGCATCATCTGCGGTGGTCAATATTACGGCCACTGACACAACTGCTGCAAGCTTTTTGCAAGTATCTCCATATGGCTCACCTCCAGTCAGTACGTCTTCACTGAACTGGCTCCCAGGACAGACCGTGGCTAACAATGTGACAGTTAGATTAGGCACGAATGGCAAGCTATCTATATATAATGCATTTGGCTCAGTAGACGTTGTAATTGATGTTGAAGGATATATGGGGCCAAATTTGACTTCGAGTAATGCTGGTTTATATTTCTCAGTTACTCCACAGAGAATAGTCGACACCAGGCCAAACTCGTCCTTTGAGCTCTCAGGCAATCAACTGATATCAATGACTCCGGTCTCATTTGGAGTAACAGGCCAAACCCCAGTTGTGACTACTGATTACACTTCCTCAGTCGTCCCATCCCAAGGCGTATCTGCAGTTGTTTTAAATGTAACGGTCACAGATACCACATCTTCAGGCTACCTAACTCTCTGGCCACAAGGTAGTACCCAGCCCTACACTTCAGATCTGAACTGGGTCAAAGGAGACACAATTGCTAATCAAGTAATTGTTCCAGTGGGTGCAAACGGAGAGGTCTCTGCAATCGAATCGGGAACTTCAGCTGATTTAGTGGTTGATGTAATTGGCTACTACTCTGATGGCACTACTATCACCCCAGGCAACGGAGGACTTTTTGTAAGTGCAAATCCGACAAGAATTTCAGATACAAGAAGCTACGTCGGAAATAACTACCAAAATTCCAGAACCCCACTCACTGGTTCTAACCAGATCACTGTCAGTC
The DNA here is from genome assembly GCA_013044465.1 of Acidimicrobiales bacterium. GTDB lineage: Bacteria > Actinomycetota > Acidimicrobiia > Acidimicrobiales > JABEUL01 > JABEUL01. The sequence continues at coordinate 9,336 of JABEUL010000323.1, read as the reverse complement.
TCCTGGGACCATCTACATCGCAAAATACAAGCACACAGTTGCCATCGGCCAATTCCATAGTTGCTTACGTATTAAACGTTACTGCTACTGACACCACTACACCAGGATATTTGACTGTTTGGTCGGCAGGGGATTCGATGCCAAATACAAGCAACTTGAACTGGGTTGGAGGCGAAACTTTGGCAAATGGAATGTATGCCGAAATTGGAGGGCCAATAAAAGGCGTTGACATTTATTCAAATGCCCCAGTCGACGTTATTGTTGATAGCTTCGGATGGTATCAAAACGGTGGAAGCTGAATCACATTGCTGTGAAATCCTTGGAAGAAAAGTTAATGAATGGATTTAGGTGTGCAATTAATTTGCTCAAAATCCCGCCAATCGTTAACAGCTCTAGGCCTATACTCATCTGAGATAATTATTGCTACTAGCCAGGCCGATGGTTCTCTTTCTTGGTTAGGCGTAAGTCAGTTGCCTAGTTCCAATCATTGGTGATCTGCAACTTTGTTACTTAATACTCTGTTGCAAAATCTACATAAGCCTACTGTGGAGTTATGAGAGCTCTTTGTTAAGGAGGTAGTTGTAATGATGTTTTGGTATGGCAATGGTTGGAGATTTTGGCAGATAGGAATCATGTGGGTAGGGATGATCATATTTTGGGCACTGATAATTTGGGCTGTGTTCGCCTTGATAACAAATCTTTCACATCGGTATCCTGAGGAAAGGCGCAATAGCGAAACCAGAAGGATTTTGGATGAAAGACTTGCACGGGGAGAAATTGGAGTAGACGAGTACCACAAAATAATAGATGTGCTGAGAAGTCACTCCCAGTTCCCCGATAAACCTACAGGTAAATAAGGAGTTAAATTCGAAATCTATTTCAGGTGGAACTTAGTTAATTGTAGTTGAAATTAGATCGAATTTCCCATAGATCAAGACGAGACCGAGAACTAGCATTGCGCCAGCTCCAATGCCACTAATTAATCGAGAGTGGCGCCTGATCCATTTAATTATGGGTTGGATCTGCTCAAGAAGAAGTCCTGCAAGAATGAAAGGAAGACCTAGCCCCAAAGCGTAAGCACTAAGTAAAACTGCGCCATTAAGCGAACTCTGACCATTTGCAGCTAGCGCCAAGACGGCCGCGAGCACCGGCCCAATGCAAGGTGTCCATCCAAATGCAAATGCAGCACCTGCGAGGGGAGCTCCAACTACCCCGAATTTCCGTATATTTGGATGAAATCTAAACTCCTTTTCAAAAGTAATCCATTTGCCGAAAGCGCTGATACTCAAAACAATTGCCATTAAAATTATTAAAACTCCAGATAGACGAGAAAGGAGCAGTTGATTTCGCTCAAGTGTTCGCCCAATTCCAGTGGCGCCTAGTCCAAGCAATACGAACACGATTGAAAAGCCAAGTACGAATAGTACCGTCTGCCTCAAGACAATAAGTTTTGAAACTGCGCCAATTCCTTTTTCTTGAACGCTGTTTTCCTTTCCTGAAAGACTGGTCACGGTTGCAATGAATGCTGGGACCAAGGGCAGCACGCATGGTGAGGCGAATGAGATAATGCCTCCGCCAAATGCTGTGATGATACTTAAATTAGCAGGAGTAGTCGCCATCGTATCCTTGAGAAGAATTGGGAGGCACCCTATTATCGGTGTACTGCACCAAAGCTATTCCACCACTCGTGAAGGCATAAGTTGGGCTGCAGTATATAGAAGGGTTTGAAGAGTTGTTCCAATCAGCGTTCCATTCAAGGACATCAGGTGAGTACCCTTGGTAGTTGGTACATCCTGACCCCAAATCACTTCCGCCCACAATTTGTGGCCAAACACAAGGTGCTGCATAGATCCCTACCGTCTCTTTCGAACTTGTTCCCGGTATATTTAGCGACCTAAAAGAATCAATTGCACCTTGAACAGCTTGAGCATTTGACGCAAGATCACTTGACCAAAGTGGGTTCGAACTCCCTGCAGCTCCTTCGATGTCAAGCCACCAAGAGGTTGAACCAATTCCAAGGTTGGCTGCATAATCATATGCAGCTTTGGCGGCATTGAAACCCCAATCATAGGCATAACATGCATTTGTGGCGTTGACTCCTGAACAGTCCTTTGGGCCAGGAGTGGATGAAATGTCGCCTGGTGTCCAAAAAATTACAGCATAGAGCCCAAAGTTTGATCCAGCCCAATTAACTTCGGTCATTAGGCATGGATTTCCACTGAATGGTGCCCCGTAATCGGCACCGATAATTGAAAACTTATCCGGACTTGGCGGAAGATTGCTTGGACACTGCGGCCATGATACGTCGTAGCCACTTGTCCCTGGAGAGAAAAAACTAGTTGGGGTGTAATAGTTAAATGCTTTCGTGAGGGTAGCGCTCCCCGATACAGAAAGCACTGTTACATCTACTTCTCCCTCATAGTTTAAAAATGATGGAGGAGTAATTGCTGTTAATGAAGTTGCTGACTTGACTGAAACTCCGGTTGCCAAAACGCCACCCACAAACACTTCCATCGGAGCTACAAAGTTTGATCCGGCAATCGAGATATTAAGTCCTCCAGAGACAAAACCTGCACTTGGGCCAACCGAGGAGATTGTCGGTGCGGGAGGTCCAGATATATAGCGTTGAGTTGCAATTATTGGAGTAGTCGCAGAGAAGGTAATCGGATCTGAACTGCCTGAAGGTGGCTGATATGACAAAGGGGAGTCTGGTGGGATGGAATCGGTAGCTACAACTTTGCCAGCCAGGTAAATTGTCACAGTAGAACTAGATGACAAAGGATTAGCTAAAACTATCCAATCACTATTTCCGCTTTGAGAAATTTGTGCATCTGATGCCGGCCATGACCCCAAAACTGACGGGGTCTGACCACTAATATCAACTTGGGTATCTCCAACATTTTCCTGCAAATGAGCAATGACTGCAATATCAGAGTCAAGAATTACAGGTCCAGTTGCTTCTCCCGGGAATGAGGCTCGAATAAAGGTTCCAGGTGCAATTGACCCCGAGGTGTAGAGAGATGATCCTAAATGGATTGTGACGTGGGCAGATGCAGAGCTAGTAGCTGGGTTCGCTATAGCAAATGTTGCAGATTTGGTAGATGTTGTTGATTTTATGTCATACCATGGCCAGTAAAGCGAAGTCGATCCAAAATTATCTCCAATTGAAGCCTCTCCCGTTACAGAAGAAAGAGGTCCCACATATTGGGTTGCCTTTAGGGCTACGACTTTAACATTTGAGTCGAGCTCAAGTGGCCCACCCGTAACGCCTGGGAATGAAGCTTGCGTACTAGCACCTGGCTCAAGGGGAGTTGAATTGGTCCACACGTGTCCACCAACACTGATTCTGACTTGAGCAGCAGTGTTGCTTGGGTTTGCCACCAAGATCACAGGGCTAGGTGATCCTTGGATATTTTGTGATGAGTATTCAGGCCAATAAATTATGGAAGACGGACTTTCATTTCCCGGTATTTCAAATACACTTGGCCCAGCCTGTACTTGGATTACAGCCGTGACAGCTAAATCCGAGCTGAGTGAAACTAGCTCGCTAGTTGTGCCCGGATAGGTAACTGTCGCACTCTGGCCAACCGCGATGGGGGTAGTGCTAGTCCAAGTCCATGGAGCAGATCCATTTTGGTTCACCGTTACCGTGACAGTTGCCGCAGTTGAGTTCGTCGCAGGATTGGAGACAATCATGTTGGCGCTTTGATTTGAAGAGCCAATGCCAAAACTTGGCCAGAAAAGTTGTTTGGATGGCGACAGGCTCGGAGTATCAGTAAGTGACTGTATTGGCCAATAGTTATTGTTGAATGTGGCGACTGATTTAATACCTTTTACTTTTCCTGAAACAGGTGAATAAAATGATCCAAAGCCGGGCAAACCAGGCGGATCTTTCTTTACTAGATTTAGTCCACGCCCGATTATCCAGGGACTCTTGAGAGGCGGCTTCCCTTTAGAGATTGTGGGATTGACATATCCTTTTCCTCCCCCAGAGACGCTGTGAATACCTACAAAACTGGATGATTCGGATCCAAAATTTGGTGAAGTGCCAAACAAAACAAGCACGATTAAAAGAGAGAGACCTGATTGGAATAAAAATGCACTTCGATTTCTCAACTTGGAACGTGTGGAAACTGACCTATGGCCCACTTTGACAGTTTGATTTGCGGGGGGATTGTGCATATTCAATATTGATTACTACTTGCTTAGACAAGCCAATCAGATTCCCGGATGGAGAACTTTTGACATATATATAGTGTAATGATGATTTGGGGCAAGTTTCGGATGTCTTCCAAAAATGCAGCTAATCTAAATTTTTGAAAGATAACTAAGTGGATTTTAGCCATTTGTAGTCACAAGATACCCGTCTGACCAGGCATAAAGGCAATGACTTTAATTTGAGCCTAATTTAATTAAAGAATACTAATTTTTGTGGAGGCTTTGAAGTCTAGACATTGTCCAAAAACTTGGACAATGTATTTAAACTTCCCAAACGATTCCTGAAGGCAGTTATAAATTAGTTCTGCAAAAAGTTCAGCTTGTTTTAGATGCAGTTTTAGAACTTTTTGTCAACTTCGTTGCAAAAGAATGCGAATTTAGGTAACTACCAGTTTCTAAGATCAATTGGCCAGATATCTAATACTTCGTCCCCGTCTATCAAGTAAAGCAGCTCATGATAGGCAACGGTAGGGTCGACATGGCCCGGGATAAGCCTTACCCGCTCTCCTAACTTTGGCAACTTTCCATTTTCGTCAGGGAGAATAGTAATGTGCTCATCTGAGCAATAAAAGAGAATGCCATCTCCAACTAGCTCAGGATTGCCATGGTCCATCCCAAGGGCTTTTAGCCCACCGTTGGCAACAGACCAGCCCAAAGAAGACTGCGAGATAATGTCGACTAATAGGAAGAGCGCTTGCTCGAAGGGCAATCCAGTATCCTTGTAGCTTTTATCCATAAGAGTAAAGGATCCGGCTTGTAATTCATTTACAAAAGTATTTGTATCCCAAGTTCCACTCCCACCACCTGAAATTATCTCGCCACCAATTTCGCCATGAGTAGCTAGCAAAAGTTCCATTGCCGCCCTAACCTTCTCGGCCTTTGACATTTTGGGCTCTGTCATCAGATGCCCTTCATAGCCCATCACCCCTCTTACTATCAAACCCTTAGATCTCGCAAAGTCAGCCAAATACGGACCATAGCTGGGGCTGCAGCCGGTTCTATAACATCCAACGTCAATGTCAATTACTACTTCTTTGATACCAGACTCCGCCGCTACTTCAACCGTCTCCTTTGAATCTACTGCTACCGTCACCCTTCCGTTGCATTGAGCTAAAGCACCCATCCTCGTGGGATCTAAAATTACATTTGCAAGGAGCAGGTCTTCACTCAGTCCGGCACCACTGAGACCGATAATCTCCTTTGATGTGGCCGCACAAAAGGTGTCGTGTCCTAAACTTGCAATTTCTCTTGCCATTGCCGTCGACTTATATGCCTTAACATGAGTTCTCAAAGTTCTGGCGGGCCATTTAGTGCCCATCTTCTTCAAATTAGATTGAAGCGCTTTAGTCTCGACGATAAGAGCAGGAGTTGGAATTTCAGATACCCGCATTACCTCAAGTCTAGAGTAGAACCGCTCTTAAATGTCACACTGTCAATGCAAGTATTGTTTCAACTAACCTGCAACCTTGGGTGCTATGCCTATTAGTTCTGACCAGCCCAAATTAGATATTCCAAGATCTAAAATGCCATTACTCACTAATTAATTTCCACCTGGTCATGCAAGCATATTTCCTCTTGTCAAGCAGGCGGAAAGCCGCCCACTTTCCAGTTCGAGACTTTATCAGAGGTGCTACATGTGGTTTCTCCGGATTTGAGCGGACGGCTCCCGTAAACGGTTGTTTGAGAACTGGGATTTGAACTACTTGAAGAAGCAATGGATGATGCAGGGCTCTTATCAATTCTTACGTAAAAACAGTGTGAGTTTGCCAGATCAATTGAAACTAACTTAACCTCTTGACATCCAAAAGCCACGGTGCACTTAAAGTCACCAACACCCACTACGTTCATAGCTTTGGCAGAATCTGAAGTATAGACAATATTAGTTTCGCCTCTTTGCATTTCCTTTACCATCTCTGAAGTTGATTTTCCAAAGCTGTTACCTAGTTGTACATAAGCCGCGTTTGCCTCAATTATCCCATTGCCAAGGTTGGACTCAGCTGCTGTACTATGTGCTTCGTCAATAACTGATAACGGAATATCAAGGAAATAGACAATTGAACCGATAAGAGCACAAATTACAAGACCGACTGATGCCGCTGCCATTTGCATGCGGGTAATGTTCTTTTTTAAAACGCTGTTTGCCGCTCTGCGCGCTTGTTTTTCTGCTTCCCAACTTTGAATCTCAGCCACTGAAAGTGGTTTGGCAGACCCGTCTATTATCTGTCTAAGATTTGAAGCCAGATTTGAATTGTAGCTGTTCTCTTCAGTTGCTTTCATCGGACTCCGCTCCTAAAGACTTTCTAAGTTTGTGCATTGCCCGCTCCAAGTGGTTTTGAATAGTTGTTATTTTGCAGCCATTCAAGTCAGCCACCTCTCGCAAGGTCCATCCGAAACCGTAGACGAGCACAACTGACTGGCGTTGTTTTTGCGTAAGTTTGAGGAGGCCCGGAATCAAACCAGGCTCGAAGGTTTCGACTTCATGGTCTGGCAGGGGGAAGACTAATGCTTTCTTTTTCGACCGAGTACGACTTTGGCCAACTCGGTAGAGATAGCCTGCGGGATTGTCCATATCTTTGATGCGGGACCAATGTTCCCATGCATATGCCAAAGCCTCAGCTGTTGCTTCGCGACCTCTTTCCCCACCATATGACGCAACAAATGCTCTCCTTAGCTTTGGCTCCACTAAGAATACAAACTTCTCGAAATCCGACTGAATTAACTCGGACTCTCCATTATCCATGGAATAAGTCATTACTTCGTCGCATAAACACGGCGCGTATATTGTCAACTCCAAGTTTTTGCCTCCATAAATTTAGAGCAATAACTTGTCGCTTTTTACCACGAGTATTTGGCTTATATGTTTCTATAGGTAAATATTAATTGGACATGACTGATAATTGGAGGTTAAAAGAGATTTTGGTTAAATTGATCTAAGTCGAGTGTGTTCTCGAAGCTTCATGGTTACCCGGAGCAACGGAGCCTCTCTAAACCAATTAGGCACCATATTTGTCAAGTAGGCGGAAACCCACCCACTTTCCAATTCGACACTTTGTCAGAGGTGCTACATGTGGCTTCTCCGGATTTGAGTAATCGGCTCCCATAGGAGGTGAGAAAAATTCTAGAGTTCGCGCCATTTGTGGAAGAAGAGGCTGGTCCAGTAGTTTTAACCATTGTTACGTAATAACAAGCTGATCCATGTGGAGCAATTGAAGCAAACTCAACTTCCTGACATCCCACGGCCTCACTGCACTTTAGGTTAGTAACACCAACAGAATAAGTAGCCCTGGCATATACCGCTGTAAAGGATGGATATGATGCGCCTTTTTGCATTTCCTTGACAGTCTCTGAAGTTGAATCACCGAAGGTACCACCTAGCTTCGTATATACGGCGACTGCCATAATTATCGAATCGCCAAGATTGGATGGGTCTTGCCGATCAGACGCCTGTGGGTAGCTAAAGTTACGAACATAAATTACTGCGCCAGTCAAAAGGCTGACAGATATTAAGATGATAGCGAAAACAATCTTTATCACAGTAAGTAATCGAAATAAAGGTTTATTTGCATTTTGATAGGATCTTTTAGGATTTCTAAATGTCCTCCACCTAGAACCCTTCTTAAGTGCTAAATCCGAGTTATCCATTGTGCTCCTCAGTTCCGCTTATCCCATCTTTAGACAGAAAATACAGGTAATCCGAACTGTCATCCTTCATAATTACTAAAGCATCTGCCACCCAATAATTACCACGCGTGGGTGAAAATTTCTAATTTAAAGTATGGCCGATGAGATCTCTAGTAAATCAATATTATTGCTTAAACTTCTTTTATTCCAAATGGGAATTGGTACACGCCAGATAACCTAAGCTGAGTTTTTAGGCAAAAGTATCGGGAAACTACCCGCATTCCAGTTCGATACTTTATCAGAAGTCTTGCATTGATCTTCCCCGGATTTGAGTAGTCGGCTCCCATAAGTAATGCCTTGAGAACTATAGTTTGAACTATATGTAGAAGTAGTGGCAGATGTAATTGATTTATCAACTCTTGCGTAATAGCAAACTAAATTCACCGGGTCAATTGCCACTAACTCTACTTCCTGGCACCCTTCAATACTTGTGCATTTAAGATCAGCAACGCCAACAACATTTGTTGCCTTAGCGGCATTTGTGACATAGGAAATCCTAGTTGTGCCTTTTTACATATTTCTGCCGGTCTCTGAAGTTGAGTCTCCGAAAGCGCTACCTGATGGCGAATAGATTGATGTTGCCTCAATTATCGCATTGCCAATGCTGGACTGCGCTGCTGTATGAAGAGTTGGGTCCACACCAAGAAAAGGATTTAGCCCCCTATAAAATATTTGAAAAGCGAATATACCGCAAATGACTAGTACCAAAGCGAGTGAAACTACTGCCAAAGTAAGCGATTGACGGGTAGGTTTATTTGTAACTTTCTTGGATTTGTGGCGAGATGCTTTCCATCTTGAATCCGTATTCCTGATTGATGGCATAACTGATTTATTCATAGTGCTGCCCGGATTCATTAGTCTTGTATATGGCTACGATATGTGGGCGATCGGCTAAATCAGTCTTCATAACTGTTAAAGTACCGACCAGTCACTTATTACCACATCACCATTCAAGATGTCCGGGTGGCTATTCCAAGGTTATGCAACGCCGTTCCAGTAACATCCACACACCTCAAAGCTGAGCATTGTTACGGCAACTCTCGTAGGGCCCGATTAGCCGATTACGAGACACCTAAAGGCATTTAAAAATCATATCTATATAAATTGAGTTATAACTGACCATCACTCTAGGGCGATGGAGTTGTAAATCCACCAGGTGTTGAGCAGTTCTGGTCAAGAACATTTGAAAGACCAGTTGGATGCCACGCTGGAGGCAGTATGCTCTTTGGGTTAAATATTGAATTCATCCAAGTCAACATGTCTTGAGTGGATACAGGTATTACACCAGTATGACTCATGCCGGGATACATCCATCTTTCCAAGTTTGTTCCGATGCTGCAAAGATGTGTTGCTAATAGTTGTGTTGAAATTGGCGGGATTTGTTCATCTGCAGTTCCTTGAATTATCAGTAATGGGATTCCAGATGAAGTAGTAAAG
>JABEUL010000322.1 GCA_013044465.1 Acidimicrobiales bacterium | reverse complement strand
GAGGTTGTCGGTGTCGAACTGCCGGCTGCAGTTGAGCTAACCATTGCCGACACTGAACCAGGCGTGCAAGGTGACAGGGTTTCAGGAGCGAGAAAGCCTGCCACCTTAGAAACTGGGTTGGTAGTGCAGGTGCCTTTGTTTGTGAACTCTGGTGACAAAGTAAAAATTGATACCAGATCGGGTGAGTACATCACTCGGGCTTGATGGTTTAACTAGGTGAATGAAGGCATAGCTAAAAAGAGGCTGGACAGAGAACGTGCGCTGGCAATATTTTACAAAGCAGATATATTAGAGATATCGCCCATAGAGGCTCTTTCTCAGGAACAGGGAGTTTCAAAGTTTTCAGCGGAGCTTATAAATATCTACAGTGAGTCAGCTACGAAAATAGATTCAATAATTGTGAGTTCTGCCCAAGGCTGGGCAATTGGTCGAATGCCAATTATCGATAGAGCAATACTGAGGATGGAAATTGGAGAGCTGTTAAGCAGTTCCGAGACTCCAAAAGCAGTAGTAATCTCAGAAGCAGTTGAACTTGCTTCTATTTACTCAACAGATAGCTCCAGCAGGTTTATAAACGGGATAATGGCCGCTGTTGCACAAGAACTTGAAAACGTTGGGACAATAAATGATCAAGGGGTGCAAGGTGGTTCTGATAGTATGGCTTTAAGTTAGTTAATCTCCTTGTTAGATTGACTGTGCGTGAAACGAGTCCGGTGAGGCTCGTACGAACAGGAGGAAAAATAAGTGTTTCGCGACTGGCGAAGCGAGAAGGAGTCGGATTGGCACCAGGTAATGGAATCCGATGGACTCAGGAGAGCAGTTACTCGAATTTCACATGAGATATTGGAGAGAAATGATGGTCCGAAGGATCTCATAATCCTTGGCTTGGCAAACGGGGGAATTAGTATTGGCCAGCAAATAGCTTCCAATCTGTCACAGATTGAAAATTTAGAAGTGCCTTTTGGCGTGTTGGATGTATCGAGCTACAGGGATGACTTGAATGTCAAGGAGATCTCATTCATTGGATATGAAGTTATTGCAGTTCCAAGTCTTGACGGGAAAAAGGTGGTCTTAGTCGACGATGTTCTATACACGGGCCGCACTGTTAAAGCTTCATTTAATGCACTAAGTGAGATGGGAAGACCAAATTCAATTCAATTGGCCGTTATGGTTGACAGGGGGCATCGTGAAGTTCCAATTCGACCCGATTATGTTGGAAAAAATCTTCCCACTTCGAAGGCTGAGAAGGTAGTTGTCAGAGATGACGGTATTTACCTGGCGAAAGGCCTTTGATGAAAAATCTAATCTCGATTGATGATCTAACTAAAGGTGAAATACTTTCCATTGTCAAGCGCGCTGAAACCCACATCAAAAATGAACTGCAAGTTGCAGGCTCTTTGGGTGGTTCGACTGTTGTGACTTTGTTCTTTGAAGAATCTACGAGAACAAGAATGTCATTTGAAATGGCTGCACGGAAGTTAAGCTTGGGAGTACTGTCATTTTCAAAAAGCACCTCTTCAATGACAAAGGGGGAGTCACTTCGTGACACCATTGCCACATTTGAATCTTTTGGGGTGAACGCACTAATCGTTAGGCATTCAAGTGCAGGAGTGCCAAGGCAAATATCTGAGTGGACGGACTTAGCAATTATAAATGCGGGAGACGGGGCTCACTCCCATCCCAGCCAGGCTCTGTTGGATATAGTGGCTTTTAGGTCAGCCATTAAAGGTGATATTCCAAATCTGGGAAGTCTTGCTCGTAATAATCCCGATGACTTTTCGGGAGTCAAGATAGGCATAGTCGGAGATATCTTGCACTCAAGAGTGGCCAGATCTGTCGCCCGAGCATTTTCCAAATTGGGAGGCGAAGTTGTTCTATGCGGACCTCCCACATTGCTTCCCAACTTTTGGCAGGAGTTCCAATTGGTGACTGACTTAGATTCAGTTATATCAGAACTTGATTTGGTAATGCCTCTCAGATTACAGCTAGAGAGAGCAAGTGGAGGGTTCATTCCTTCTCTAAGCGAGTATAGGCATCGGTATGGGCTAACAATTGACAGGATTAAAAAAATTAAAGAAAGCGCCGTAATATTACATCCTGGACCCATGAACAGAGGAGTGGAAATTGACTCGCTGGTTCCAAGTGACCCTAGAGCGCTGGTTAATTTTCAGGTGAGAGTCGGGGTGCCCACGAGGATGGCAATTCTTGAACATTGCCTGGAGGGAGAGTATAAAAATGAATGAAGTATCACTTCTGATCAAGGGAGGGACATTAGTAGATAGCGTTGGCCTAAGGAGAGGTGATATAGCAATTTCGACTCAAGGCTTAGTTTCCCAATGTGAAAACAATATTGAAATAGCCAGCAATCAAAGGGTAATTGATGCATCAGGACTTTATGTTTCACCGGGTTTCATCGATTTGCATACCCATCTTCGTGAGCCAGGTAATAACGAGGCTGAGACAATCTTAAGTGGGACGAGAAAAGCAGCACTAGGTGGTTTTACATCCGTAGTTGCTATGCCCAATACTAATCCGAGCGTAGATTGCACCTCTATGGTCCATGAGATAAAGGCTCTAGCAAAATCCGCCGTCATCAATGTTGAAATTGCCTCTGCTATTACAGCGGACAGGAAAGGTGGAAGTCTTGTCAACATGAAAGCTATGGCTGACCTAGGGGTAGTGATGTTCACAGATGATGGAAGTGGAGTTCAAGACAGTTCCTTAATGGACAAAGCTCTAAGTTACGCAGGTGAACTAGGCGTTGTCATTGCACAGCACTTAGAGACTAATTCAATATCTAAGAATGGTCTGGCAAATCTTGGTCCGATCTCACAACGTCTCGGAATTCCAGGAATTGCCGCCGCGAGCGAAGAAATCATGTTGGCCAGGGATCTGATACTTCTAAAAAATAAGAGTGCCAAATACCATGCGCAACATATTTCGACTTCTGGTTCATTGGAGATTGTAGAAATTGCAAAGCAAAGAGGTTTAAATTTTACTTGTGAAGTAACACCACACCATCTGTTTCTCGATGATGCCTTAGTCGAGCAGTTCAATCCGATATATAAAGTCAATCCTCCTCTTCGAGGTCTCAGTGACATAAAAGATATGCGCAGAGGAGTTCTAGAAAGCACAATTGATGCAATTGCTACCGACCATGCTCCGCACACGCTCGATGCCAAAGAAAGGTCATTTTCTGAAGCCCCGTGTGGAATTGAGAGTTTGGATATTGCACTTGGAATTATTTTAAAAGCATTCGGCTTAGATAATAAAGATGAATTTGATGCAGACAAGTTGATAAAAGTCATAGATGCTTTGACAATAAAGCCCAGAAACATAATTTCGAAAAGACCAAAGACAAGTTTGCTCGACATTGGAGCAAGCGGAGATCTAGCAATATTTTCACTCGAAGAGAAAAAGGAAGTGCCCAAAGTAGCATTAAGCCCTTATAGGGGAATGGACTTCATGGGCAAAGTGATCTATACGATCTGTGGGGGAAAAGTTGTTGTAGAAAATGGAGTAGGTAACTGGTGAGAAATAGAGATCGAAGAGAGGGCATTCTGGTTTTATCCGACGGATCAGTTTTTGAAGGATTTGTTGGCGGATATATACCCGACGAAGGAGTAAGCGTAGGAGAGATTGTATTCAATACCTCTCTTAGCGGATACCAAGAGATAGTTTCAGACCCCAGTTATGCTGGACAGGTAATTACATTTACATACCCTCATTTTGGCAATTACGGCACGAATGACTTCGACAATGAATCCAAAATGCCTCGGTGTTCTGGAGTCGTTGTGAAAGATGTCACAGAAATTGCAAGCAACTGGCGTAGCCAACTCAATACCGAGGAGTGGCTAATCAACAATAAGATTCCAATGATCACAGGCATTGATACTCGTAAATTGACTCGTCATATCAGAGATCTTGGAGCAATGGGATGTGCTTTTGGCCCACTTGAGAGTGCGGATGTCAAATCTTTGATGGAGTTGGCTAAAAAAGACGGTCCTACCGATGGGAAGGATTTGGTAAGTGGTGTCACTTGTGATACTCCCTATACAGTCGGTAATGGCCCAAGCAACATAGTCGCAATTGACTATGGAATAAAAACTACTATATTGCGGAACTTGGCTCAATTTGCAACAGTGACAGTTGTGCCTGCCACAACTAAAGCCGATGAGATACTTTCAGGAGATGTTTTCAAAAGAGAAGTAAATGGTGTATTTCTCTCAAATGGTCCGGGAGATCCAGGAGTAGTTGATTATGCAGTGGACACAATCTCGCAACTTTTGGGAAACGTTCCGATTTTTGGTATTTGCTTAGGTCATCAACTTCTCTCGCGCTCAATTGGAGCTAGAACTATTAAGCTTCCATTCGGTCACCATGGAGGGAATCATCCGGTGAAAAATCTCTCTAAGCAAAGTATTGAAGTTACAAGCCAGAATCATTCGTATGCAGTAGATCCAGGTAGCCTGACAAATGCAATTGTTACTCACCTCAATTTAAATGATGGAGTAGTTGAAGGAATAGAACTTAACGATGTACCTGCATTTTCCGTCCAGTATCATCCCGAAGCAGGTCCCGGGCCTCATGATGCTCATTATCTTTTTGATCAGTTTAAAGATCTAATTGATAAATGTTCCAGCAAGGGAAAGGTCAAATAGGTGCCAAAAAGACAAGATATTCAATCTATTCTTGTAATCGGATCCGGGCCCATCGTCATAGGCCAAGCTTGCGAGTTTGACTATTCAGGGACACAAGCCTGTTCTGTTTTAAAAAGCGAAGGTTTCAAGGTTATCCTAGTTAACTCCAATCCAGCCACCATTATGACTGATCCAGCATTAGCTGATCGAACCTATATTGAGCCACTGAATTTAGAAGTGCTAAAGGCAGTTATTGAAAAGGAGAGGCCAGAGGCAATACTGCCCACACTCGGAGGCCAAACAGCACTTAATTTGGCAATGGAAGCGCATTCAAGTGGATTGTTGAAAGAGTTTGGAGTTCAATTAATAGGTGCATCGGCCAAGTCCATTGAAACTGCGGAAAACCGTGAAAGGTTTAAGGAGGCTATGGTTGAAATTGGGCTAGAAGTTGCACCTTCGGCAATTGCACATACGCTAGAGGTGGCACTGTCTCACGGCGATTCCATTGGCTACCCTGTGATTGTAAGGCCCTCATATATTCTAGGAGGGGCTGGAACAGGAATTGCCAAAGACAGGGATGAACTTGAATTACTTGCCAAAGAAGGACTAGAGACCTCTCCTGCAACTGAAATTTTGATTGAAAAATCAATTGCTGGGTGGAAAGAGTATGAACTAGAAGTCATGCGAGATCGTGCCGATAACTGCGTTGTAATTTGCTCGATTGAAAACCTAGATCCCATGGGAATTCACACAGGAGATTCCATTACCGTGGCCCCTGCTCAGACGTTAACTGATTTTGAGTATCAGAAAATGCGCGATGCGGCATTTGCATGTATTCGAAGGGTGGGCGTTGAAACGGGTGGTTCAAATATTCAATTTGCAATCAATCCCGTTGACGGGCGCATGATTGTGATTGAGATGAACCCAAGAGTATCTAGGTCATCGGCACTCGCTTCCAAAGCTACTGGTTTCCCCATTGCCAAAATAGCTGCCAAACTCGCCGTGGGTTATAGCTTGGATGAGATTCAAAACGATATTACAAAGGCAACTCCAGCATCGTTTGAACCAACAATTGATTATGTTGTTACTAAAATTCCAAGATGGGCATTTGAAAAACTCCCTGGGTCGAAAGGTTTATTAGGCACAAGAATGCAATCGGTGGGTGAAGTAATGGCGATTGGAAGAACGTTCCCAGAATCACTTCAAAAAGCCATTCGATCACTGGAGGAGGGAAGAAATGGGCTAAATGGAGATCAAAGGGAGTTAGAACTTGAAAAATTGGGAAATGATGAGCTTTTAGATTTGTGTGGGGAAAACAAGCCTGGTCGAATCTTTGCGGTCGAAGGAGCCATAAGACGTGGGATTAGTCTTGATGCAATCTTTGGCAAAACATCTATTGATCCGTGGTTTTTGCAACAGATTGAAAACATCACCTACGAGAGAAAATGGTGGGAAGAAAAAGCAAAGCTTGGGAAAAAAGCGCTAGAAAGTGTGACTAAAAAAGACTTAATTACTGCTAAGAAAATGGGTTTTTCAGATTCCCAATTGGCTTACTTCTTGAATATTCCAGAACATAGTCTGAGTTCAAAACGTGAGGAACTTGGAGTATTCCCAGTGTACAAGACAGTAGATACCTGTGCGGGGGAGTTTAAAGCTGACACACCATATTACTATGCGACTTTTGAAGATGAGAGTGAGGTTGCTCTTTCAGCTAAGAAGAAAGTTATCATATTAGGTTCTGGTCCCAATCGAATTGGTCAGGGAATTGAATTTGACTACTGTTGCGTTCATGCGGCAAAGGCAGTCAAAGAGGCAGGATTTGAAGCCATCATGGTTAACTGCAACCCAGAAACTGTTTCAACAGATTATGACACTTCCGATCGACTCTATTTTGAACCTTTAACTCCGGAGGATTTAGGTCATATTTTGTGGGCAGAAAGACTTAGCTGTATTGGTGAGGGAAAAATCCATGGAGTTATTGTTTCCCTTGGTGGGCAGACACCTCTCAAGCTTTCGAATAGCATCGATCCGCAATTAATTCTTGGAACCACCCCCCGGTCTATTGATTTAGCTGAAGATAGAGAGCAGTGGAACAAGCTGTGCGAGGCACTTGAAATACCTCAGGCTCCAGGTGGAACTGCAACTAATATTGAAAAAGCTATAGCTATAGCAGGCGGCATTGGTTATCCGGTATTAATCAGGCCGAGTTATGTGCTTGGTGGGCGTGCAATGGAGATCGTTTACTCCGATGATGATTTAAAGCGAGCTTGGATGGAAATTAATTCGAGTGGATCACTTCAAAGGGAAGGAAGTCTTGCTTATGACCGACCAGTTCTCATAGATAGATTTTTAGAAGATGCTATCGAAGTGGACGTAGATGCGTTAAGGGATAACCAAGGTGATGTAATAATCGGAGGGGTAATGGAACATGTTGAAGAAGCCGGAGTCCATTCTGGAGATTCGGCATGTGCGCTTCCCGTGCAGACTCTTTCTAGAGACATAGTTGCATTAATTCAAGAACGAGTAGTGGCAATAGCCGATGCTCTTGAAGTTATCGGGCCTATAAATGTGCAGTTTGCGGTTAAAGACGGCGAAGCATATGTTCTAGAAGCCAATCCAAGGGCTTCTAGAACTATGCCATTTGTCTCAAAGGCTGTTGGGTGTTCGCTTGCCAAAGTGGCTGCTCGAGTGATGACAGGATCAACTTTTGGAGAACTTGTGGATGAAGGCATCTTGCCTAAAGATATTGCAATTGGTCCTGGGGGTGTTCCAGATTTAGCTCAGGGTCTCGACTATGTGTCGGTCAAAGAGGCGGTACTGCCTTTCAACCGATTTCCTGAAGTTGATTCACTTTTAGGTCCTGAGATGAGATCAACTGGTGAGGTAATGGGAATTGACTCAACTTTCGGACTGGCCTTTGCTAAAAGTCAGTCGGGTGCTGGATCACCGCTCCCAGATAATGGAATGATATTTCTATCACTTGCCGACAGAGACAAAAAAGCTGGAATTGAGGCAGCGACAAAATTAGTTGGGATGGGATTCACATTGGCGGCGACAAGTGGGACAGCGAAGGCTTGCATAGATGCGAATCTTCCAGTCGAAGTAGTGGTGAAAAAAAGAAGTATGCCTGATGACTCTTTGGAATCTCAAGAACCCGATGGATTGACTGATGCGATTTCATTGATCTCAACTGGAAGAATCTCCTTAATCGTAAATACGCCGAGGGGACGTGGAGCCAGAGCTGATGGAGCCTATATTAGAAACGCCGCTTCCCTTCACGGCGTGCCATGTTTAACCACAGTTTCTGCAGCCCTCGCCGCATGTGACGGAATAAATTCTTGGAGAGAACACGGACTTAGCGTTCGAGCGCTCCAAGATATTCATTCTCAAGGGATTTCTTGAACAAGCCAGCTCGAGCAATTAATTATAAACATGCAGTTTTAGAAGGAATAACTAGCTAATTATTCGAAATTTCTGTTTCAAGAAACCTAATAGAAAATACTCAGCATTTTTGAGTAGGTTTCGCTAAATGTTGTTCCGAGCTTACTTGTCCAACTTTAGTTGCAAGATAACAGTTATTAATCTGACCAATACTAGACTTGCATGGTCTTTATTATCTATAGTTGAATGCCGTGCCTCAAATTAATTCTGGCGATACCGCCTGGGTCTTAGCTTCAGCCGCTCTGGTGTTGTTTATGACACCAGGGCTAGCTTTATTTTATGGGGGCATGGTTAGGGCTAAAAGCGTTTTAGCCATCATGATCCAGGTATTCATGTGTATTGGTGTTGTTACTTTAGTCTGGGTAACACTTGGATTTTCTCTTGCTTTTGGCAAAGATGCATTTGGTGGCTTAATAGGCAACTTTGGCCTAATTGGTCTGGGCAACATGAATGGATCTGTGCCGGGATTTTCTTCCCTCCATATCCCACTTAGTGCTTATGCCTCGTTTCAAATGATGTTTGCAATTATTACGGCAGCATTAATTGCCGGAGGAACTGCCGATAGGTTGAAGTTCACGGGCTTTGCTCTTTTTATTGTGCTGTGGGTCATCTTTGTATATTGCCCCCTTGCTCACTGGGCATTTTCGCCTTTTGGCTGGCTTGCACATAGGGGAATGCTTGATTTTGCAGGTGGGACAGTTGTGGAAATAAATTCTGGATTCTCAACTCTTGCAGTTGTTTTAGTAATTGGGAAAAGGAAAGGGTGGCCAAAGGAACCAATGCTTCCTCATTCGGTTCCCCTAACTGTAATAGGAGCTGGAATCCTGTGGTTTGGTTGGTTTGGGTTCAATGCAGGATCTGCACTTGGGGCGAATTCAGTCGCCTCTGAAGCATTTTTAACAACTCAGATTGCAGCAGCTATGGGATTATTGGGTTGGATTATTGTAGAGAGAATTTTTGGGGGTCACTACACAACACTCGGAGCCACATCAGGAGCAGTTGCTGGAATGGTGGCAATTACTCCCTGTGCAGGCTTTGTAACAACTTTTCCTGCGATTGTAATTGGGACGCTAGCTGGAGCAATCTGTGCACTTGCGGTAAAGATCAAGTTCAAATTCGGCTTTGATGACTCCTTGGATGTCCTTGGGATTCACGGCGTTGGCGGCATAATCGGTATGTTTTTGCTCGGACTTTTTGCGACAAATGCAATTAATAAGTCGAGTTCAAATGGACTTTTTTACGGAGGTGGGCTTCATCTCATGTCGATCCAAATTATAGGTATCATTGCATCTGCTGCCTGGGCATTTGGAGTTTCTTATCTTCTAGCTTTTGGCGTCCACAAAACAGTGGGTCTAAGAGTATCTCCGGCCAGCGAAGATGAAGGTTTAGACACCTCGCAACATTCTGAAAGAGCTTATTCAAGCGACAATAGAACCTAATAGTTCATTCAATCTTCAATTTTGACATCCCAACCCTTGAAAGTTGGCGCGCGCCTTAGCAGCTAGTCATCCAATCCCAGACTTTAAATAATCCCTCTCCGTGGTGCCTTAATTTCTCGCTGTAGCAGATCTATTTAGGAAAAAGTAGTTGACGAGTGGTGAAAAAGGGCGTAAAGTGGATGATTGTGGCAGAAAAGGGAGATTTCAGTGCCTTAATAGGCCAAATAGGGAGACTTTCGCGTTGAACTGGTTTATTGGGAGATTTGAGCATTCGCTTGATGAGAAGGGAAGAGTAATACTTCCCAAGAAGTTTCGCGACATTTTTCGTTCAGAAAGCTACATTTCACACCACGAAGACGGCTGTTTAGCTCTATGGACGGACATTGAATTTAACGAACAAGCTGCCAAATTTCGAGAAATGGGAAACAGCGAATCAAAAAATGATCGAAATAAGGCCAGATTTTGGGCTGCAAATGTTCAGGAAGTCAAAGTCGACGCTCAGGGAAGAATAGCTATCCCCAGTTACTTACGGGAATTTGCTGGTTTAGAAAGTGAGGTAATTGTAAACGGAAACATGAACCGAATTGAGTTCTGGAGCCCGACTCGCTGGGCATCCGTGGAGGATCAGCCCTTGGACGAGTCATGACTAGTCGTATTATGCATAGCCCCTTGGCTTTGATGGAAGCCTCCTCTCCCGCCCACTTCCATCTCGCTTTGTCGAGGAACTTTCCTTGCTCGCTTGCCAAGGGGCTATGCATGGTCCGAAGAGAAAAGCCAAATCACGATCCAATACCGCATAGCGATGCTGCCCACCAACCAGTGATGTTGGCAGAAGTTGCCAACCTATTTAGTCAAATCGATTCCGGAGTAATAGTTGACTCGACCTTGGGTGCAGGCGGCCACTCTTTCGCGCTCTTAAATAATGCGAAAATCGCTGGCCAAAGTGAGGTAAGAGTTCTTGGAATTGACAGAGATGCAATGGCTATTGCGATTGCCGATGGTGTCCTGAGTCAGTTTCAAGATCAGTATCAACTTGTTCTGGGTTCTTTTGAAGAACTGGGAGAGATCGTCGCTTCATTTGGATTAAATGGACAAATAAGTGGGATCCTGATGGATCTGGGGGTTAGTTCAATGCAACTAGACAATCCCGATCGAGGTTTCTCCTACAGAAACGATGGTCCCCTTGACATGCGCATGGATACCTCAAGAGGAGTAAGTGCCCATGAGGTAGTTAACAGTTATAGCGCAGAGCGACTTGAAGAGATAATTCGAAGTCTCAGCGACGAGAAATATGCAAGACGCATTGCAAATGCAATCGTTTCTGCCCGCCCTATTCATTCAACTGTGGAACTAGCCGAAATTGTAAAAAATGCCATCCCTGCTGCGACCAGGAGGCACGGCGGACACCCCGCAACTAGGACTTTTCAGGCTATCAGAATGGAAGTTAACTCCGAGGTGTCTTCGTTGGGCAAAGGTCTCAAAGCTGCTATCGAAGTAGTTAGCACCGGCGGCATAATCGGAGTACTCACATATCACTCCGGCGAGGATCAACTGGTCAAAGGAGTTTTTGACCAAGCTTGCTTCGGAGGATGTGGCTGCCCGGTAGATCTTCCTTGTGTGTGCGGCGCGGTAAAAAACTTTGAACACGTCACACCTAGACGTGGTTTGCGACCAACAGCTTGGGAAGTTAACAGAAATTACCGATCGGCCAGCTGTCGCTTTAGGGCAATTCGGAAAAAGGAGACCAGCTAATGGCAATGACTCAGCCTGACAAAGTAAGACAACGGCGAGAACCAGCTCGACAAAAACCAAGTAGGACTCCACCACTACGAGTTGTCAGACAAACTGAACTCGTTAGACGAGCTGCAAGAAAAAGAGTTCGACGAACGCTTGTATTTGCTGGATTTTTAGCAGCGATGGCGATCTTTGGAACGATTGCAGCGAGAGGCGTTTTAGCAGAGCGTCAGTTGGAGTTGGACAAACTCAGCACCCAACTCAGTTCAGCGCAAGCTGAGCATCAAAAGTTAGATTCAAAGCTTGCCAATCTTGAATCTCCAAGTCGAATCGTAAATAGTGCCGAAAACAATTTGGGAATGACCACGCCCAGCAATGTCACATATATACATCCTGCAAATTCCAATGTATCCGCTTCTACAACCACTTCGCCCAACAAGTGAGTAGGTATGGATTCATCAATAATAATTTTAGGAAACCAGCTAATAAGTCGCGCCCAGTTGCAAGGCCAACTAGTAGCGCTACCAATTCTTCTCTAAAATCCAGGCAGTCCGGATTGGTTAATGGCTTTCAAGAATTTGTATCGAGCGGAAAAAAAGGAAGCAAGATACGACGGCTTAGGGCATTTAAGTTAATTCTTTCGGCCTGCATTTTAGCCTTGGCGGGTCGGATCTTTTATGTGCAGGCTATAAGTGCATCAGCATATGCGGCCTACGGAAACTCTGAAATCTACAGGATCATCTCACTCCCGGCTCTAAGAGGTGATATCTATGATCGCAATGGACATGTTTTGGCCATGTCGCTTCCAAACAAAGACATTGTTTCCGACAATCTCTTAATTACCAGTCCCCGAGCAGTAGCGTTGAAGCTATCTCCCATTCTCGGCATACCGGTGGCATCGATCGTCTCGACTCTATCTGTCAGAAGCGGATTTGTCTATGTTGCCAAAAATGTTTCCGACGCAGCCGCTACCAAGGTCTTGGCTCTTGGTATCAGTGGGATAACCGAACAGGATTCTTCATCTAGAGTTGATCCAGATGGGACCTTAACGGAGTCCATAGTTGGGTTAATGACAAGTGCAGGCAGTCCAATTTCAGGCGTTGAAAGTATTTGGAACGCAATGTTAAGTGGGCAAAGTGGATCAGAGCAAGAAGACCAATCTCCCGGAGGTGTTCTTCCAGGTGGCATCCATATAATAAAACCACCTATCCAAGGCAAAGGACTTGTACTTTCAATTGACCAGTCACTTCAGTTTCAAGTTGAGCAAGATTTAGCAAAGCAAGTCGGGGCAACTAATTCCCTAAACGGGACAGCCATTGTGATGGATACACACACTGGGCAAATACTAGCAATGGCCAGCGTGGTTACAGTTCCCACTCTCCCGACTAATTCGCAAATTACTCCTTTAGCCAAAAGCTCAAAAGGCGAAGTGATTGACTCCACAAATCCTATGGCCGTGACGTTTACTTTTGAACCAGGTTCTGTAATGAAAATCGCTACCTTTTCAGCAGCGTTAAATGAAGGCGTAATTACTCCTTCGACATTAATTAATGTTCCCTCTCATCTTTTAATTGATGGAAGTATCTTTCACGATGCAGAAGCCCACGGAAATGAGATTTTAACGGCAAGCCAAGTACTTGCACAGTCTTCTAACATTGGCACAATTGAGACAGCTCAAAAAATTGGGACTCCCAAACTTTATAATTACTTGTTAAAATTTGGATTTGACCAAAGTACCCACCTAGGATTCGCTGGAGAGTCCGGTGGACTGCTCAAACCGTTAAATTTATGGTCTGGAACTGCAATCGGTTCAATGCCAATTGGTCAAGACATTGGGGTGACCCCACTTCAAGTCCTAGATGCATACAACACCATTGCAAACGGTGGCATCTTTGTGCCACCTAGCGTTGTAGCTGGGACTGTTGATGGAAATGGGAATGTTACGGCTCTGTCCACTGGGGGTAGCCACAGAGTCATTAAGTCTCATGTAGATTCGCAACTAATCGGGATGCTCAAAGGGGTAGTTAGTTCAAATGGCACCGCACCTTTAGCAGCAGTTCCCAACTATACCGTAGCTGGGAAAACAGGGACTGCTCAGATCCCTAGCCCACAAGGTCCAGGTTATCTTCCAGGAAAGTATATGGCAACCTTTGTGGGATTTGCACCAGCCCAAAACCCTGCACTGAGCGCAATTGTCGTGCTGGACAGTCCTGATGGTTACTATGGAGGGAGCGAGGCTGGACCAGTTTTTTCTCAGATCATGCAATATGCACTTCATCTCTATCACATAGCTCCTCCGGGAGCGCCATGACTATGGAGGCAAAGAACTATTCTATGACGCTTAGGCAAATTCTTGCCGAAATTCCGTTTTTGGCAGCTGAGAACGAAATATCAGATGTCAAGCTCGACCAAGCCATCGAGGGCATTTCATATGACAGTCGCGACGTTTTGGGAAAAATGCTTTATGTTTGCCTTTCTGGGCGAAACTTTGACGGTCACGACTATTCCTTGACCGCAGCCCAAAAAGGTGCAGTTGCAATTGTGTCTGAGCGAGCTCTAAATTTAGGCTTGGACATCCCTGTTTTGATCTCAAATGAGGAATCTAGGAAGACTTTAGCTAAAATTTCCTCTCTATTTTACGGCCACCCATCCAGAGATCTAATCACGATAGGAGTAACAGGGACAAATGGGAAGACCTCTGTCACTAATCTTGCTAGATCAATTTTGTCGGTTAATGGCTGGGGAGTGTCGGTTGTAGGCACTCTTGGCGGCGCCAGGACAACTCCCGAAGCCCCAATACTTCATCGCCTAATGGCCAATGCCAGAGATAGGGGAGACCGAGCGGTCGCTATGGAAGTGTCTTCACACGCATTGGCTCAACATAGGGTTGATGATATTTCTTTCGATGTTGTTGCTTTTACCAACCTTTCTCAAGATCATTTGGATTTCCACATAGATATGGAGCAATACTTCGCGGCTAAAGCGACACTATTTGAACCTGGCCGAGCTACAACTGCAGTGGTGCACATAGGAGACAGGTGGGGCCAGAGGCTTGCTGACATGATAAAGGAGGATCGCTCAGTTTTCCTGGTCACCGTTTCAAGAGATGAGGCTGAAAGCATAAAGTCTGTTGGCGGTGGTGCACATTTTTTGTGGCGCGGGCATGAAGTGACACTACAGTGGGGAGGTGCAGTAGGGGTTGACAATGCCTTGATGGCAGCAGCTATAGCTGATTCCCTAGGAATTGGTGAAGATAATATCGTGGAGGGATTACAGGTGGCACGGCCAGTACCGGGGAGATTTGAACTGGTGACTGGCAGTGATAAAAGCAAGCCCTTAGTAGTTGTAGACTTTGCCCATACTCCTGCAGCTCTTTCTGCTTCGCTTAGATCGGCAAGGGCATGTGCTGAAGGTGAAGTAATTGTTGTATTTGGATGCGGAGGAGAGAGAGATCGCTCAAAGCGACCAATGATGGGTTCTGTGGCCTCAGAACTGGCAGACGTTGTCATTGTGACATCAGACAATCCGAGGTCAGAGGATCCTGAAAGTATTGCAGATGAAATTACCGAGGGCATCGATCATGAGGAGACCTTTCTTGCAGTGGAACTTGACAGAGAGTTAGCAATTAAAAGAGCAATTGAGATGGCCCGACCGGGTGACGTTGTAGTGGTGGCTGGGAAAGGGCATGAAACCACTCAAACGTTTAGAGATTCGACTAAGCATTTCGACGATCGCGAAATAGCCAGAAAATATATTTTTACTTCAAAGAGCAATGTGGTTGACAGGAAACGAGTTGAGCCATGATCTCTTTGGCAATAGCAGGTTCTTTATCTTTCTTTCTCGCAATTTTCTCAACTCCGATTTTGATCAAATTTATGGAGCGCCGTAGCCTTGGGCATCAAGTAAGAGAAGCGGGCCCAAAAGGTCATGCTATAAAATCGGGCACGCCAACCTTAGGTGGGATAGCAATCATTTTTGCAGCCGTTATAGCCTTTGTAGTAGAGCACATAGTAGTTCGAGGAATAAGAACAAGAGCAGCACCGCTTGTACTCTTGGCCGTAGTTGGGGCAGGCCTCGTTGGTTTTTTGGATGACTGGTTAAAACTTCGCAGAAAGCATAACCAAGGACTTAATAAGCGAGCCAAATTTGGATTGCAGTTAGCTCTAGCCCTTTTATTTGCTCTTTTGGCCGAAGAGTGGGCGGGAGTAAATTTGAACCTTACTTTCACGCGATACAATTTGCCCGGCATTAATTTAGGACACTGGGGATGGGCTGCTTTTGCGGTACTTGTGATAGTGGGAACCTCAAATGCCGTCAACTTTACTGATGGGCTAGATGGACTGGCAGCGGGTTCCTCATCGTTTGCATTTGTGTGTCTGGCAGTTCTTGCATATTGGCAATTTAGGCACCCTGCCGATTATAAACTTGT
>JABEUL010000024.1 GCA_013044465.1 Acidimicrobiales bacterium | reverse complement strand
TAACCGAACTCTCGGTACTTTATAACCCTGCCTAAAGGCGGAACTTGGAGTTCACGCGAAGTGACGCGAGACCTGAATAGTTACAATTATTTATTCAAAAGGGAAATTGAGATTTTCCTGCAGTTGGACTCGGAGCGAAGCTGCTCATGGCTAATTCACTTATTTCCCTGGGAAGTTTGAAGAAACTAAAAACTTAGGGAAAGATTGCTCCGACTGCTTTTGATTAGGTGCGTTAGTCCTTCAAAGTCAAAAGAGTGATAACTTTGATCCAACTATTGACACTAGCACTGCAAGTAGTTAGAATGAAATGGCATTACCGGGTGCACAGATCAGCCGCATGCATGGCAAAAGTATGAGATCCCTGATTTTAAATTGAGGTTGTGGCACCTGGTTAAGGTGTTTGAATAGGAGAACAATATGGAAATAGTTAGAACCCCAGATGAAAGGTTCGTGGATCTACCTGGATATCCATTTGAACCACACTATGAAGATCTAGAAGGGCCTGTCCGTATCCACTACTTGGACGAAGGAGCAAAAGATGCTAACCCTGTATTATTGATGCACGGCGAACCTTCATGGAGCTACTTATATCGGAGAGTAATTCCGCCGCTTGCAAAGGCTAAGCACAGAGTGATCGCACCGGATCTTATTGGATTTGGTCGGTCAGATAAGCCAGTGGATCAATCCGATTACACTTACGCCAGGCATGTTAAGTGGCTACATGAACTGGTGTTTGAGAAACTTAATTTAAAAAACATCACTCTTTTTTGTCAGGATTGGGGAGGATTAATTGGTTTAAGATTAGTTGCTTCACATCCTGAGTGCTTCGACCGGGTAATTGTGGCAAATACGGGACTCCCGACCGGTGAGGAAAAATTGAGTGACGCTTTTTTTGCATGGCAAAAGTTTTCCCAGGAAAGCGTGGATTTCCCGGTTGGCCAAATAATATCAATGGGCTGTTTTTCAAAGCTAAGTAGTGAAGTAATAGCAGCATACGATGCGCCATTCCCAGATGACAAGTATAAAGCAGGTGCACGCAGATTCCCGATGCTTGTGCCTTCTTCTCCGAACGATCCGGAACACGACGCAAATGTTGCCGCTTGGGAAGTTTTAAAGAACTTTGATAAGCCGTGGCTCTGCTCATTTAGTGACAAGGATCCCATCACAAAGGGCACGGACCGCATTTTTTTCGAACTTATACCAGGGACAAAATCAATTGATCCAATTACGATCCATGACGGTGGTCACTTTCTCCAAGAAGATAAAGGCGAAGATGTCGCACAAGTAATTGATACCTTTATCAAGAGCACTTCCTAGTGCAAGCAAAGTAAATTAATTAGGCATTATAGGTGTTTAATGGCAGCATCATGTGTAAAAACGGTGGAATACATGGTACGGATGAAAATCTGAACAGAACATTTTTACCGAGGGAACTTTCTTCATCAATGTTGCCACTGGGGTGAATTTTTTAACTAAGTTGAATACGTGCCTGCAAACGATCAAAGTTATAGCAGTTATAATCGATCTCGAAGCAATCTCCATAGACCTTCAATTGCAGCTCGAAGAAGACAGTTGAGACGAAGGCGAGCTGCCGCACTCTTTGCACTTGTAGTGATAATTGTTGCACTAATTGTGGAAGTTGGGAAACACTCAAGTACGCCCACCAATCATGCCACGACTACTTTACAAAAAAGTACTACTTCATTGATGCCCACAACTACGTCCATTCCTGCCAATGGTGGAATAGGTTCCTATGCTGTAGGTTACGTCACTCAAGACATCACGTACACTCTAAATGGACGAACAAGATCACTTCCAACAATTATCAGATATCCTTCTTTGGGCACTCCGGGTTTCAAATACCAAAGTCCTGGATCAACTTCAGATAAGTTAGAGGCGCCTTATCCACTTATTGTATTTTCCCAAGGTTTTGACATATCAGCTGAAGCTTATATCGCACTATTAAATACATGGGCAAGTGCTGGTTATGTGGTTGCTGATCCGACTTATCCCTCTACCGATCCAGGTGCTCCTGGTGGGCCACAGAGAAGCGACTTAGTTAATCATCCAAGCGACCTTCGTGAAGTCTTGAATTATGTGAGCTCGATGAATTCTATGGCTGGCTCGCCACTAAATGGAATCATTGACTCAAGTTCAATTGGGGTAGTTGGACATTCAGATGGAGGCGACGTATCTTTGGCAGCGGTTGCCAATAGTGCAGATATTATTCCCGGAATAAAAGCGGCAGCAATTTTATCCGGAGCAGAGTACCAGCCTTTTGGGGGATCATATTTTTCAAATGGCCAAAACACACCACTTTTAGTTGTTCAAGGAACTAACGACAATATCAATCCTCCCGGATGTTCTGCTCAGATTTATAACAGTGCAGCCAAACCTAAATACTTTCTTGGACTCGTTGGAGCATCTCACCAGCCTCCATATTTAGATTCCGGAGCCGATCAAACGCTCGTTATGACAATGACGACCTTATTTTTTGACACTTGGCTAAAAGGAGAGACTAGTGGAGTCCAACTTTTAAACTCTCAGGCTCAAAGTGCAGCAAGCATTTCATTTTGGTCTAACGGTACTTCAATACCTGAAACTCTGAATGGAAGCTGCCCCGGAGCTCCTAACAATGGGTAAACAGACTTTTGACGGCGACCGAATTCTTCTCCGGCAAATGGAGACGTCTGATGTTGATAGTTGTGTCGAACTACATTCCGCAGTTTTAGGTGTCGAATTTATTGCCAAAGCGGGAAAAAGCTTTCTCCGCTCCTACTACTTATCTTGGATGGCTACTTCCACGTCGGTAAGCCTTGTTGCATGTATCGGCTCCGATGTCAAAGGAGTCCTTCTCGGAACATATGATCCCAAAACTCACTATCAAGAGTTCACTAAGGGATCTGGATCGAAGCTCGCTTATGAGATGTTCAAGGCAAGTATTATCCACCCTGCATTTGGAGTTGAATTAATCAGGACAAGAGGGATTAGGTATCTAAAGGGCATCTTGCGAATACTGAGAAAGAAGAAGGAAGATAGCAATACACAGTTATCAGGTGAAGTGGAAGAGATCAATAGTGCTGAGTTAACACATTTGTTCATTGACCCCCGTGAACAAGGAAAGGGAATTGGCCAACAACTTGTTAATAAAATGACTGAACTTTGCATAGAAAAAAGTGTCCAGCGAGTTGTTTGTGTGACACCTCCTGAATTTCGAGCAAGAAAGTTCTATGAGAAAATTGGATTCAAAGACATGGGCACAACAAGTAGTAAAAGCGGTGAGAACTTCGTGCGATATGAGTTGGAAATTTAAAAGCTAAAAAAAGAGGTCTTCCTTTTGGTCAAAAGTTAAATGGGGCAGCTTAAATCAGCAAGGACACGGTTTTGACAATGAATTGGCTAAATTTTCAAAGCGTGCAAAATGTGCAAAATGACTCTGCTCTCAGCAGGTATTAGATTTTCTATTTGACCTTCGCAAGAGTATGGAAAGCTCCTTGAAGTGCTAATTCCGCCACAAATGAGATTTCACTCTTGTTTCGTTCGTAATATTACGTTATGATAGCACCATGAGCCAAAATTTCCACCTCAGAGCAAAAAAGCAGAAAGAGAATGTGCATTGCGGGTCTTTCTCGCTAGCCATCTCAGAAGACCTTGCACTGAAACGTGAGCAGATATGTCTATCACATGGTGAAAGTGCCGCGAGATGACTGAGCTATCTGTGAGCGCATCTGAACAGGAAAACGAATTAGACACATTAGCTGACCTTGAAGGAGCTGAAAACTGGGTTTTACCTGGGTCTCGAGCTTCAAGGCGACTAAGGATCTACGGAACAGCCCTAAAAGTGGGTTCTCGTTACGCCCTAGCCTCACTGCCGGGCCGTTCACGGGTTTCGCGTATAACAAGAATCAGCTCGGCACACGTTCAAGGAGCCAAAGATCTATATGAGACGGCGATCAAGTTGCGAGCGTCTTTCCTAAAGCTCGGACAGTTCGTATCCTCGCGTCATGACCTATTACCTCCTGCATATGTAGATCAACTATCCAGGCTTCAGGACCGTGTTCCACCTGCGCCTGCTGCCATGGTGCGCCGGACTATTACAGAAGACGTTGGCCCCATTGACGAAGTCTTTGCCCGCTTTGACGGACACTCAGCCTCAGCTGCGTCGCTGGCCCAAGTGCACCGAGCGGTCCGCAAAGATGGTCGCGAAGTGGCAGTAAAAGTCCAGTATCCTCGAGTGTCTCAGATTGTTCCTCGCGAGGCTAAGGACACTCGGCTGATACTTAAGATAGCGTCTCGTTTTGTAAAAGGGGTTGATCTGGCAACCATCGGCAAAGTTCTCGAAGAGGTTGTGCTTTCAGAGATTGATTATGTACAAGAAGCTGCCAACATGGTGCAATTTGGTGAGAACTTCGCAAATGAAACGTCGGTCGAAGTGCCTATGCTACACGCTGATCTTTCACGAGGACGGGTGCTCGTGATGGACTGGATCGAAGGTGAAAATCTTGCACGTGCCCTCGCACACGCCGACCATGACTTTGCTTCAGAAGCATTAAAGGTGTTAGTCGACGCTTTCTTAAAACAGATCTTGATTGATGGCTTTTTGCACGCTGACCCTCATCCGGGTAACTTCTTGGTGCAGTCAGATCCCCTTCGGATAGGCATGGTTGATTTTGGTGCCTGTTATAAGATTTCAGACCGCACTCGTCTTGCACTTAGAGAGCTCTATCGAGCGGGAATCGAAATGGATATGGCAGCAATTGGAGACGCACTTTACGAGCTGGGATTTCGGACGGAAAGCGGAGATATAGAAGGACTCATAGCATTCGGCAGCTTGTTCGACTTTGACGCGGACGACGGAGCCGACCGCGAGGAGAGCTTCAAAAGGCTGGTTGAGGCATCAAAAATTAATCCCCTCATCAAGATTCCTGACGACCTTATTATGCTCGGAAGAGTGCTCATTGTTCAAACCGGCCTTGTTGCAAAGGTCAAGCCCACCTGGAAAATGGACGATTTAGTAATGGCGAGGTTGCAAGAATGAAAGAAATAAGGCCACCAATTAGAAAATAAAGCAAAGAATCTATCTACTTTCTCCTGGACAATTTAAAAAGAGCTGTCTGACGCCAAAGCGAATGGCAACACTCGAGCCTTCGACACTCACGGAGTCTGGTCTCCTTTTGGAAACATTTGTGGTCAACGAATTACTTAAGCAGGCGTCACAGTGTGACGGCATTGCTGGACAGGGTCACTGGCGTACTCACGACGGTGACGAAGTCAACCTAGTGCTTGAGAGTGACTACGGCACGGCCCTGGCATTTGAAATTAAAGCTGGAAACAGAGTGCCGCGACAAGACCTCAGTCCACTTCGCAACCTACCGAAGTAATAGGATCAAGGTTTATCGCTGCTATCGTCCTAAATACCGGCGAGAGATCTTACACTTTTGAAGACCGTATCCACGTGATGCCAATTGATCGAATTTGGACTTAATTAACCTCCAGGCATTTAAGTGTTCGATTACGAACCAAGCGAGTCAGAGAACCAGACTATGTATGTGTTACTGGAATTGAGGTGCAACGGTTCCTGGAATATTTACATCGAAGTAAGAGGTGTGAGATGTCCAAAGCTAGAGATATCCAAAGTGAGACGAAGGTCACTTGCGCAGCCGGGAATAAGCAAAGTATGTCTTTCTTTTTGCAGCCTCAGTGAATTTAGGACTTTAGACCCTACTAGATTTCACCTCACATGGTTACTATTAGTAACCAAACGAGTTCACATTGTGGGAAGGAAGTTATGGGTATTGCCGATGCGGAGCCGGGACTTTCTCAAGAAGAGAGAGAGATCTGTGAAACAGTCCACTTGTTTTCACGGGATATCCTAAGACCCATCGGTCAAGAACTGGATAAATATCCAGATCCAAATCAGGTAATTGCCCCAGAGTCACCTCTTTGGAGAGTATTTGACAAGTACAGAGAACTTGGAATTGACCCATTTTCACTTGCTACAACCGATATCCCTTTAGAAAGACAAGCACTGCTGCGCTCCATAATTTCTGAAGAGATGGGTTGGGGGGATCCAGGACTTGCAATTAGCGTAGGAGTCTCGATCTTTCCACGTGTCTTATCGCTTTTATCTGGATCGCCAACTTTAATAGAACAGTTCAATTCACCTGAGATTATCGGCTGCTGGCCGATCACGGAGCCGGATCACGGCAGCGACGTGATCTTATTTGGCGGGAAATTCTCTGAGTTCCCAGGAACTCCAAACTGTATTGCTAAAAAAGAGGGAGATAATTTTGTAATCAATGGTCAAAAGGCCGCCTGGGTTTCAAATGGAACTATTGCCAATGCCGCAGCCCTATTCTGTGCTCTTGATTTGGGTGAAGGTCCAATTGGGCTGGGGGGATTTGTTTTATCTCTAGATGAACCGGGCATAACTAGAGGCAAGCCCCTCGACAAAATCGGTCAGAGACCACTTAACCAAGGCGAGATCTTCTTCGACCATGTGGTAATCCCTAGTGAAAATCTCGTAATCAAACCAGGCGGTGATGCCATGGGCAACGATGGTGGCTTGGCTTTAGCTAACTCGTCAATGGGATCGACTTTTGTAGGCGTGGCTCAAGCGAGCTATGAGTTAGCACTGAATTATTCAAAGGAAAGGATCCAAGGAGGCCAGCCCATATTCCGTCATCAAAGTGTCAAAGCGCGCATATTTGAGATGTATAAAAAGGTCGAATATGCAAAGGCACTTTCCAGAAGGGCAGTTTATTTAAATACTGTCGGCCCTCCCAACCTTCCAATTGCTGTGGCATCGAAAGTAACTGCTACCCAATGTGCCTTCGACGTAGCGAGCGCAGCAATTCAAATATTTGGCGGGAATGGGCTATCACGTGAGTATCCGGTTGAGAAATTACTTCGAGATGCTAGAGCTTCGATGATTGAGGATGGTTGCAATGAAGTGCTCTCGTTAGTGGCTTCAGAGAGACTTTAAAGAACTTATATATAGAAAGTTTATTCAGAAAGGTAATTAAAAATGGGAGACAATCAACTTGAAGGTGCAATTTGGGTCGGGGCCAAAGTCCTCACGGCTGAAATCGATATTGACCGAGTTTTAGGGAGCGCTCTATTGCCAAATGGTATTGAGCTAGAGACCTCGGGGAAGGCTACAGTTTTTGTGGCCGATTACCCGCAAACTACATTTGGCTCAATATATCGGGAAGCGGCAGTAATTCTTCACTGCACAGATTCCAAGGGTCCACTAAGGCATTGTCCTTGGATGGTTGTAGATGATGATACTGCACTTATTTTAGGAAGAGAGCTTCTTGGGTTTCCCAAAAAAATGGCAGACATCTCCTTGGTCGAAGATGGCAGTCGCGTCAAAGGAACAGTATCAAGGAAAGGTGCTGACTTAATCGATTTAGAAGGTGTTGTAGGAGAGAGTATCAAGACCCCTAAACCGTTATTCGCACATCGGATGGTCAATCTTTTTGGATCAATTATTGGGGGAATGAAACTCTTGGAGTTAGCTTCTGCGACTGAACTTATCCACGATGCTAGATCAGTTGATCTAAAAGTAGTGATGGGAAGTAGTGATAAGGATCAGATCGGAGTAGAAGCATGCTCAATTGAAACAAAGGGGCAGCTACTGTTAATGGATTTTGGAGGTCCCAATGGAGCGGTACCTGAATTGACATCTGATGTCGATGAGACATGGTCAGCCGGCAGATTTTTCTCTAGAGCGCTTTAAGGGGTAGTTATGAATTCTGAAAATAACACTGACGTGAAAATTAAATCAACTGAGTCAGGCTATCGGAAGCGAACTGAATTTGACGAGATAGCTTGGGGGTCGCACTGCGTTGACTGCTACCCTGGAGGTTGTCCTTATCATGTCTACATAAGAGATGGAAAGGTAATTCGTGAGGAAGTTCCCGGGCCCTTCTTGGATGAAGTTGATACTGAGCGGAAGTTTCCAGATATCTATCCTATGGGTTGCAACAAAGGTGCGGCATGGAGCCAGCAAAGTGAGGCTCCTGACAGGCTCTTACATCCTCTGAGAAGAGTAGGGCCAAGAGGAAGTGGTGAGTGGGAAGAGATCTCATGGGATGAGGCGCTTGAAGAAGTAGCTGAATCAATTGTGGACACTGTAGAAACCCATGGCGGGGATGCAATCATGAAAGAGGGAACTCCAGAAGTTGGAGCGGGACTTCTGGCTGCCGATCGATTCTTGCATCTAGTTGGCGGCACGGTGACAGATCTCAACGGCTCCATTAATGACTTTGCACCGGGCCATCATCTAACCTTTGGCAAATTTTACCCGATTCTTGGAGACGGTGAAATATTCAACTCCGATGTCATTATTTTTTGGCACACGAACCCTGTTTACACGCTTATCTCCATGTTCCACAATTTCCCCGAAGTTAGGTATAACGGTGCGGAGATAGTGCTGTTCTCACCTGATGTGTCTCCAAGTCATTTACATGTGGACTACCATGTGCCTCTCAAGTGGGGCACAGACGCCGCTCTGACCCTAGCCATGTGTCAAGTAATTGTAGAAGAAGATCTCGTAGATAAGGACTTTGTGCGCACACAAACCGATCTTTCACTTTTGGTAAGAGAGGATAACAAAAGATTTCTCAGGGAAAGTGACTTCGAAGCTACTGGATCAGATGAGCAGTTCTACCACTTGGATGAGAATTCAAATTTGGTTAAAGCCGACAGGAAAAATCTTCTATGTAATTACGAGCCCAGTTTAACAAGTCAAATTGAGGTGACCTTATCAGACGGAGAAAAGGTAAATGTATATCCGTTGATGGTTCGATTGACCGAACACCTAGAGGAATACCGTCCCGAGAAAATCAGCGATATCACTGGCACAAATCCAGAAACGTTAAGAACAATTGCTAGAAAAGTTGCGAAGGGTCGAACTCGAATCATTATGGGGATGGGAGCCAACAAGGCCTACCACTCTGATCTTTATCAAAGGGCAATGAATCTGCTCCTTGGCCTGAGCGGAAACTGGGGAAGGAGCGGTTCTGGTATTAACTGCTGGGCTGCTACGCAAGTAGATGGTCAGTTGATAACTGGAGCCAAAGCAGTTCCCGGCCCGATTGGTGCAGAAGAAGTGTTAGATGCAATAGACGGGGCGCATGCAGCAATAAGAGAGGCAGATCCATCACTGTCAGATGAACTTGCCACAATTGAGCTTTGGCGAACGTTTGGGGCAGGGGGAAGCAATATGGTGCCGCCAGTATTTTTCTGGTACTGGCACTGTGGTTTCAAGTCAAGATGGAACAATCCGGGCTTCAATGACCCCTCAATGGCTAGAAGTTTTGACGAATACTTTGACGAAGCCTTAGCCTCTGGATGGTGGGAAGGCCTTGATCGTCCGGGACCTGATAACCCCCCACACGTCCTAATTGAATGCGGTGGAAATATGTTGAGAAGGACTAGGGGAGGCCGAAATATAATTCTTGACAACTTGTGGCCCAAATTAGACAAAGTAGTGACAATTGATGTGAGGATGTCGGCAACGGCACTTCAGTCAGATATAGTTTTGCCAGCTGCACAGCACTATGAAAAAGTGGGTCTTCACATTCCTATCATGGCTTTAATACTTTCAGACAAGGCCATCGAGCCCACGGGTGAATCGCTTCCCGAGTGGGAGATATTTGCACGACTTTGTAAGGCAGTGGAGAAAGTAGCCAAAAAGAGAGGTCTGACATCATTTGTCGGACAAGGTGGAATGGCAGTAGATTATGACTCACTTTGGAACAGGTATACCTTAAATGGAGCACTCGACACTCAAGAGAGAGTCGTTGACGAAGTTATCCGGGACTCGGCTCATGCAGGTGTCCTTCCAGCGGGCACTGATCTGACTAAAGTTCGAGAAAAAGGGTTTATGCGCTTCACCAACTGGGGCAGAATGGCTATGGCCAAAGGTCAAGCAGCACCATGGCCCAAGCCAAATGAAACCTTTTCGGCCTTTACCAACCACGTTGAATTAGGCGACCCCTATCCCACTCTCACGCGACGTGCACAGTTTCTAATTGAGCATCCATGGTATGTAGAAGCTGGTGAGGATCTTCCGGTTCACAAAGAACCTCCGATGATGGGTGGCAACTATCCATTCCAAATGACAACAGGTCACAATAGGTGGTCGATACACGCGATGAATATGGGCAACCCGGTCCTCTTGGAAACTCACCGAGGAGAGCCCCACGCCGTGATCCATCCTGAAGATGCACGTAGTCTTGGAATAGTTGATCATCAACCCGTTAGGGTATTTAACGACGTAGGTTCTTTTGTGGTGAAAACAAAAACTTCACCTTCTCAACGACCTGGTGGGATAACCGTTTATAACGGCTGGGATCCCTTTATGTTTAAAGCGTGGACCGGACCTAATGAAGTCGAACCCGGAATGGTTAAGTATCTGGGTCTCGCTGGAGGATATGGACACCTTCGCTATGGGCCGCTTGAATGGCAACCAGTGCCAATTGATAGGGCAATAAGAGTTGGTATCGAGCCCGCTTGATTAGAAAAGACTATTTGGATGGCTTTTCGTCATGACCACCAAAACCTTTTCTCATAGCTGAGAGTATTTGGTTTCCATAGTGATCAAGATCCCTCGAGGCAAAGCGAGAGTAAAGGGCGGAAGTTAAAACTGGAGCAGGCACGCCTTCTTCGACTGCTGCAATAGCAGTCCAGCGCCCCTCTCCAGAGTCAGATACATGTCCTGAAAATCCGTCTAAGTCAGGGGACTGTGCCAGCGCTGATGCCGTTAGGTCAAGAAGCCAGGAAGATATGACACTTCCCCGTCTCCACACCTCCGCCACAGATGCAATATCAATTTCAAACTGGTAATACTCAGGGTTCTCAAGAGGTGCGGTCTCGGCATCTTTTTCCAACTCTTTTAGACCTGCGTCGGCATGGTTCAAGAT
>JABEUL010000321.1 GCA_013044465.1 Acidimicrobiales bacterium | reverse complement strand
GTTGTGACAGTTATTGCTATCTGTTTTATATAATTGAGATCCACTTTACCTGGACTTGGCATAAGACCAGAGGCGAGAACTCCAACTCGTACTACTCTAAAACCAAGTGAGGCTAAAAATGCCGCATCGGCATCTGAGAATCCATCAGCAACTGGAGTGTAAGGAGCTTCTTTGGCTACTATGTTCACTCCGTGAAATAATAAAACCCTGCCAGAGGAATCGGTCAGCCATCTTCCACTATGTGTGATTAGACCAGTTGGAAGTGGAGATGCGTATTCGTTTGCGGTGGTCTGGGTAACGCTGGCAGCGTTATTGGATGAGCAAGCTGCAAGAGCTAATGCCATGATGGTAGTTATCAAGCCAAGGCCAAGTTTGTAAAATTTAGCTTGGTGGGGGCGCTTGGAAAAGCTAATTATCATCGTGTTGTTGGTAAAATGCCTGTTAGCGGTCATTGCAATACGTTATGTGATGCAGGGGCGGCAATTCCAGTTTCACCACGAATTACTGATGGTTTCAATATTTATTGGCACCCTGTCTAATGTTTTCCCAGGCTGAGTGAGTATTTATCCAAATATTGGCGCCACTCAGAGGCTAATGCGAGTCATATGTCATGTAGCATCGATATGTGGAGGATGACCATTTTGATGAAGATTCAACTGAGTATTTCGAAGATTTGGACTGGGAAACACAAAATGGCAATCGAGAGTCAAGATCGCAATCTCTAACTCCAGAGCAGCGCTTAATTATCGAAGAGTCAGTGGAAGCGACACTAGGCAAGGTCACCTCTGCACTTCCAAATGGTGGAGAAAGCCGTGCTGGCCAGGTTCAAATGGCTAAAAAAGTGGGGCTTGCAATGGCTTCAAACAAGAATTTAATTGTCCAAGCTGGAACTGGGACTGGAAAATCTCTTGCATACCTGATTCCATGTATATTGTCAGGGAAATCCGTAGTCGTAGCTACCGCCACCAAAGCCCTTCAGGACCAACTTGCCAACAAAGATATCCCCCAAGTTGGCAAAAGTCTTGGAAGAGAAATAAAGGTGGCAGTTTTAAAAGGTAGGTCAAATTACATCTGCCAGCAAAAAGTTGACGAAATGAACCAGACAAATGTTGGCGACGATACTATCGATGACTATCTAGAAGAAGCCGACATAAATAGTGAAAATGAGAAACTCTTTGAATCAGAAAACTTCGGAATTGAGATTCGTCAAAAAACTCCCAAAAGGAAGTTGAAAAGTCCAAAGAAAATTCCTGAAGTTGAATCAAATTTGGGAAAAATCCCAAATGGCAATAGTGACCAAGTTAGGCGTATTGTTTCATGGATTTCAAATAGCACTACCGGTGATTTATCAGAGTTAGATTTTGAACCCTCCCCGCAGGTCTGGCACGCTATGAGCGCAACTTCTGATGAGTGTCCAGGACCAAGAAAATGTCCGGCCGGAGATCGATGTTTCTGCGAAGCCGCCAAAGAGAGAGCCAAGAGTGCCGATTTAGTGGTAGTAAATTTGCATCTCTACGGGGCACACCTGAGTTCGGGTGGAGTGGTTCTCCCACCACACGATGTGTTAGTGATTGACGAGGCACATGAGTGTGAAGACATACTTTTAAAGGCATTAGGAGGTGAATTATCTGCGAGTAAAATCAAGACTTTTGCTAGGAATCTAAGACCTCAAATAACAAATAACTCAGCTGCATCAGCACTTCAAGGAGATCCGGCGCTTGATCTCTCTGAGGCAGCAGACCTTCTTGAAAATGAGCTTAGGCCCTTTTCTGGCAAGCGGATAAAGCTCCCACTTCCCGAATCGTTGCTTGGTGTGATAAATCTTCTTGAAGCTCGTGTGGAAAATGTAATGAAATCACTTCGCCAAGTCATGGAAGCCTCCCAGGCTCTGTCGGATTTTGAAAATGTTGGCAGCACAAAAGATGCTCAAATACGTGCGAGGCTTCTTTCAATGGCTACAAATCTAGTGACGTTGGCTCGGAGGTTTCAAGTTGCGACTTCTGATTCAGTTATCTGGGTGAGTGAAAACAAATATTCACCAATTCTAAATATTTCACCTATCGAGGTTGGACCAACTTTAGGTGGATTGCTTTGGAATGAAGTTTGTGGAATATTGACTAGTGCCACTATCCCTCCACAGGTTAGAGACAGACTCGGATTGAGCCGTGAGGAAACCGATGAATTAGATGTTGGAAGTCCTTTCCCGTATAAAGAGAATTCAATTTTATATTGCCCTAAAAACTTGCCACCCCCCAATGAAATTGTTGAAAGTGATGATGATCCACGGATACAAGAGATGGTCGATTTAGTTCAAGCAGCAGGCGGCAGAGCACTTATTCTGGCTACTTCCTGGAATGCACTCACGCGGCTTGCAGATGAATTGCAATCTAAAGTTCCATTTAAGGTATATCGTCAAAATGATCTCCCCAAACCAGCGTTGATAGATGCATTTACAAAAGAAGAAAACAGCTGTTTAGTGGCAACTCTTAGTTTTTGGCAAGGTGTCGACATACCCGGGAGAACTCTATCGTTAGTGATATTAGATAAGATTCCATTTCCTCGACCTGATGACCCACTACTTTCTGCCAGGAGAGAGAAGTTTGATACCAATGGATTCATGCATGTAGATCTTCCAAAAGCTGCCGCACTGTTATCTCAAGGGGCGGGCAGGCTCATCAGGAGCGAAGAAGATCGAGGAGTTGTTGCAGTATTGGACTCTAGGCTTGCAACTAAGTCCTATAGAAATACCTTGCTTAGTTCGCTTCCACCCATGAAAAGAGTAATAGACAAGAAGGAAGTGCTGAAATTTTTAAGAGATCTAAACTCCAGTTGAAGCGGTGCCAATTTCGAGAAATCACATGATAAGGTGTTAAATTGAATTCTTTGATTATATTGAGATTGCAAATGGTATTAGCTGGATTGTTTAATCTAAAAGGAACTGATTAAGCTATTCAGTCCTCGGCAGATCTTGACTAAGGATTATTCCGGGGATCTGGCATAGTGAGGGCTAAACTGGCAGTTAAGCGGGAAGAAGCTGGCCCGGGTAGATCTCCCCATTGACACTGCCACAATTTCAAATAAACTGTTAGACGTAAGCTATTAAGGAGGATATATGTCTTTTTACGGTATGGAT